>JBGSSQ010000401.1:0-2570 GCA_041736975.1 Gammaproteobacteria bacterium | reverse complement strand
TTGCTCTGGTATGAATATAAAAGTATCCACCCTGCTGGTTATGGTTATAGCCGATATTGCGATTTATATAGGGAGTTTTCCGGGAAGCTTAATCCAAGCATGCGGTTAACCCACAAAGCGGGTGATAAGCTTTTCGTTGATTATTCAGGGCTTACAGTCCCGTGGGTCGATAAGGAAACGGGCGTTATTAACCACGCGCAAATTTTTGTGGCAGTGCTTGGTGCATCCAATTACACCTACATAGAGGCCACAGCTGAGCAGAGTTTACCTTGCTGGATTGAATCACACATCCATACCTTTGAATTTTTTAATGCTGTGACGACCTGCCTTGTTCCTGACAATTTGAGAGCAGGGATTACGAAACCCCACCTTTACGATCCAGACACCAACCGGACTTATCAGGAGATGGCGAATCATTATGCTATTGCGATTATACCAGCCCGGATCCGAACGCCAAAAGATAAATCCAAAGTAGAGGTTGGCGTGCAAGGTATTCAACGTTGGATATTGGCGCCTCTCAGGGACGTTACATTCTTCAGCGTTGCAGAAATAAATGAAGCAATCGCGCCCTTGTTAAAAGCCTACAATGAGCGGCCATTCCAAGAGCTGTTGGGTTGCCGCTACTCTCAATTTATGGAGATTGACAAGCCAGCAATGAAGCCATTACCTCTCACGCGCTATCAATATGCAGTCTGGAAGAAAGCACGTGCTGGTATTGATTACCATGTAGCCATTGAAAAACATTACTACAGCGTTCCTTATCGTTATTTGAAGACAGATATTGATGTTCGTATCAGCCGCTCAACAATTGAATGTTTTTATCAAAGTAAGCGCATTGCTCTGCATCGACGAACGTTCAAGCCTGGTCATACTACGCTTCGCGAGCACATGCCGGCGTCGCATCAAAATTACAACATAGAATGGACGCCTGAGCGATTACATTCATGGGCTGCAAGCATTGGGGAAAGCACGGCAAAGTTAATTGATGAAGTTATCAAATTGCAAACCATACCTGAGCAGTCATTTCGCTCATGCCTTGGTATTTTGCGCATGGGAAAGCGCTATGGAACTGAACGATTAGAAAATGCCGCGACACGGGCGCTTCACATTGGAGCATATCGCTACAAAAGCATAGAGTCTATTCTAAAAAATGGGCTTGATCAGCAACCGTTGCCATTGCCTGCCAGCGAAACAACGGCTGCTGTAACTGCTATTCGCCATGACAATGTCCGAGGGGCTGAGTATTTCCACTAACAACATCTCATCAGGAGAATTATAATGTTAACACATCCTTTATTTGAGCAGTTAAAAACGTTGCGTTGCCAAGGCATGATCGATGCCTTGCAAGAGCAACTGGGGACGCCTGATATTAATCAATTGCCCTTTGATGAACGTCTTGCGCTATTAGTTGATAGAGAATGCGCCCTTAGAGACAACAGACGCATGAGTAATCGTCTTAGACAAGCGAGGCTAAAAGAAGACGCTTGTCTGGAAGACATTGATTATCAGTCCCCTCGGGGGCTGTCTAAAGCGATTGTTGCCCGGCTGGCCGTATGTCAGTGGATCACCAACAAGCAAAATTTATTAATCACAGGACCAACTGGGACAGGTAAAACCTGGCTGGCATGCGCCTTTGCGAATCAGGCATGCCGTCAAGGATATAGCGCTCGTTATATTCGTCTCCCTAGACTGTTTCATACACTTGAAATAGCCAAAGGAGACGGAAGTTATACAAAATTCATCGATAGTCTGGCAAAAACACAGTTGCTCATTTTGGATGACTGGGGCGTCGCTCCAATGATGGATACTCACCGACGCGACTTACTCGAAATTATGGACGATAGATTTAATCAGTCGTCAACGTTAATTACAAGCCAGTTACCCGTTAATTTATGGCACGAGACTATCGGAGACGCGACTCTAGCTGATGCTATTTTAGATAGACTTGTTCATAATGCACATCGGCTTGATATGAAGGGTGAATCAATGCGTAAAAAACAGGCTGAAAGAATGGCGAAGGAGAAAGATTAATCTATACTAAAAACAAGCGTCGCTTCGCTCCGAACTGATCAGCCTCGATTGGAATCGGTGATCACGATGGATTGGAATCAGTGATCAGCATCATCGGAATACGCACCGTTCCTGTAATAACACCCATAAATTGCAATCGGCACTTAAACATAGGGATGTGTTCATAAGTCCGAGTTGGCGGTATGCTGATCCAAGAGCCAATCTTTACTCTGGCTCAGAGTGGGAAGCAATACGTCCTATGATTTGCCGCTCATTAAATTTAACGATTGACCCAACACCAACCATCACAAGCCTTTCAGATGAACTACATCAAGTGTATCGGTTAGTTGCTGAAAATATTGATAATAATCCTGCTGTTCGATTTGAAACGGTTAAGGGTAATGAAGAGCTGATTCTAACTCAGCTCGATGCGCTTGATGAGCCGCCTTCATTAAAAGCATTGAGAGCCGCTGTAAAGGCAAAATTACCACGTGTCGATTTACCCGAGATGGTACTTGAAATAGCCACACGTACTGGATTTGCAGATGGGTTTACCCATA
>JBGSSQ010000382.1:0-3301 GCA_041736975.1 Gammaproteobacteria bacterium | reverse complement strand
AGCTGATTAATTTGAGAGGAAAATCACTGATGAAATTAACACGTGTACTTTTATTAAACGTCTTGCCAATAACACTGATATTGTCAGGGTGTGCCTCAATGCAAGAGGGGTATAAAAAGTATGATCCCAGTCGAAGCTATTTGTATACCGAAAAGCATTTTTCAGATCCAATCCAGGTGCCGCCGTCATATAGCGATAATCGACTTGAAGAGTATTACCCAGTTCCTGACGTTGCCTTAGATTCAATACAGGAAAAGCCAGATTTGAACCCACCCAGCAACTCAATTAAAGGGGTATAACATGGTCAAATCACTGAAACGTGGTCCAGAACTTTATTCAGGTAAAGCTAAAACCATTTACTTGACCGAGGATGATCATTTTTTAATTATGCATTATCGTGACGATGCCACCGCTTTTAATGCACAGAAAAAGGAAAGCTTTTCACGCAAGGGGCTGGTCAACAACTATTTCAATGCCTATATTATGGGCAAGCTGCAGGAAGCTGGTATTTCTACTCATTTTGAACAACTGCTGAGTGATCATGAGTCCTTGGTTAAACGCTTGAATATGATTCCACTTGAGTGTGTAGTGCGTAATGTGGCCACAGGAAGTTTAGTGAAACGTTTAGGTGTTCAAGAAGGCCTATCATTGGAGCCACCCATCCTTGAGTTTTTCCTTAAAGACGATAGCTTAGGGGATCCTGCGGTGAATGACTCTCACATTCATACCTTCAAGTGGGCTACGGATGAGCAAGTTGCCCAAATGAAGCGTATTAGCCTAGAAGTGAATGAGCTCCTCAAACCCTTGTTTTTGAACGCAGGAATGATTTTGATTGATTATAAGCTAGAGTTCGGTCTTTTCGGCGATAGTCTTATGTTAGGTGATGAGTTTACCCCAGATGGTTGTCGAATTTGGGATGCAGTAACCTTTAAAAAGATGGACAAAGATCGTTTCCGTCAGGATCTTGGGAATCTGATTGAAACGTATGAGGAAGTGGCAGAGCGTTTAGGTATTAAAATACCCAACGCAACCAGCCTGTGTGATAGTTAATACCTTTACCGGTCATTGCGAGCGCAGCTTGGCAACCCAGAAAGTAATAACTAGTGTGGGGGTTACTCAGTACTTCCTGGTGGAGCAGTAATAAAACGCTATTGCTTCTCGCAGGAGCTGCCAATCAATTTATTGAACACGCTTAAAGGTGATTCTTAAGAGTGATTCTCAGGGCGTGTATCTCAGTGTTCATCAGATCATCCAGGGCTTGGTAGATGAGTCGATGACACGCTAAGATTTTTTTATCCGCAAATAAGGGAGATTGTATTGTCACAGCAAAGTGACCCATCCCGGTTTTTGCCCCAGCGTGTCCCTCATGTTTATGGCTTTCATCTGCAACATCGAGAGAGTCTGGCTTCAATGCGATCTCTAAGCGTTCACGGATGAGTGCGAGCCTTTGCGTATTGTCTACAGCCATGGTCAAGTCGCCGAATGGGTTGTGGTAGGCTTAGTGGGATCCTCTTCTTTTAAGTAACGCATCATGTACAGGCTTTGTGCTAAAGCGAATAAAAGTGTAGCACCTAAAGCGCCAATAAACTTAAAATAGACCCAAGTGTTGGTGCTAAAATGATAGGCCACGTAAAGATTGATAAAGCCCAGCACAATAAAAAAGACCGCCCACGCTAGATTCAGCTGCCTCCAAATAGCGCGAGGCAAGGTTACTTTAGAGTCCATGAGTCTTTGCAGAAATGGTTTTTTACCTAGAAATTGTGATGTAGTGAAAAGGGCGCCAAAAACCCAATAAACCACCGTGGGCTTCCACTTAAAAAACAACGGGTTATGGAATATAATTGTGGCACTACCTAAGGTTGATATGGTGGCGAAAGTGACCAGTTGCATGGTGTCAAATCGTCGAAATTTTATCCAATAACTTAATACCTGTAATGCGGAGGCCGCAATGGCGACATAGGTAGCTACATAGATATCAAATAAGAAATAAGCAACAAAGAAAAATAAAATGGGTAAGAAATCGAACAACAACTTCATGTATAAAACGCTCCGTTCAAATGAAAAAGACTTTAGTTGATACCCTAGGATCATACCATAGCCGCGGGTTACTTGCCTAGAATGAAAAAATCGAATCTGAGGCTTTGATTTAAACAGGATCTAATGATGAGGCATCTAGGGGATGGCGGAAATGGCTGGTAAAGTCTATACTTCAGGTGGTCTGAAGCTGACTTTTAAACCCATTGATGGATTTTGTATGACACAAGTGCTGAATATTCACCCCGATAATCCCCAGTTGCGGCTGGTACGGCTTGCTGCTGATTGTATACGTGCTGGGGGGGTTATAGTGTATCCGACTGATTCGGCTTATGCCTTAGGGTGCCAGATTGGTGACAAAAAGGCTCAGGACCGTATACGGCAATTACGGAATCTGGATGAGAACCATAATTTCACCTTGATGTGTCGTGATTTGTCTGAAATTGCCACCTATTCTCGCGTAGCTAATCCTGTTTATCGCTTTCTTAAAGCCCACACTCCAGGGGCTTATACTTTCATTTTGGATGCTACTAACGAAGTCCCTAAGCGTTTACAGCACCCTAAACGAAAAACTATTGGCTTGAGAATCCCTGCGAATGCAGTCGCACAGGCCTTATTAGCAGAATTAGACGAACCCATTTTGAGCGTTACTTTAATACTGCCTGGCAGGGAGCAACCTTTGAACGACCCTGAAGAGATTATTGAAAAGCTGCGGGGGCGAGTAGATGTGATCGTGGAATCAGGGAATTGCGATATAGATCCCACGACTATCCTGGATTTGACCAGCGGAGAGCCAACTATTATTCGTAGTGGTAAGGGATCTATTGAGGGTATCGTCTAGCACTGGTATCATAGGCCTTTATACGATAGATGGTAAATATATGACAACAGCCCTGGATTGCGAGCAGCCTGAGCTTTTAGAGCAAATTGCGCTAGTTCGCGGTGAAGCGTTCACCACGCTGCCAAAAGACCTTTACATCCCACCTGAGGCGCTTCAGGTTATTCTGGAGTCTTTCGAGGGGCCGCTGGATTTGTTGTTATATCTGATTAAACGACAGAATCTCGATATTCTTGATATCCCTGTCGCGGAAATAACCAAACAGTATGTTAGCTACGTAGAGCTCATGACCATCATGAATTTTGAGTTGGCGGCTGAGTATTTGGTGATGGCAGCCATGCTGGCCGAGATTAAATCGCGTATGCTATTGCCCCGGTCTCAAGAAGAAGACCCAGAGAATGAGTTAGACCCACGAGCCGAGTTAGTGCG
>JBGSSQ010000381.1:0-3668 GCA_041736975.1 Gammaproteobacteria bacterium | reverse complement strand
TGTGCCGTGATGGGAATCTCTACCGCACCAGGGACCCAAGCAACGGTAATCATGTCTGAGGTGATTTTGAGTTCGTTGAGTCGTATGAGTGCGCCCTCGTAAAGACGCTGTGTAATTTGCTCATTGAACCGACTGACGACTAGCCCGACGCGGAAAGGTGCCTCTATATCCATAGGCTTAATAATATTCATGCAGAAACCTCCATTTTACCTGCTAACAAATGCCCCAACTTATCTCTTTTTGTTTGCAAATAAGTGATGTTATCAATCGTAGGTGGCATCTCCAATGACACGCGTTGTACCACGTTGATGCCGTACTGTGCAATACCTTCTATTTTGTGTGGGTTGTTGGTTAGCAATCGTACCTTGGGCAAACCCAGGTAGCGTAGAATCTGCGCGGCCACTCCGTAGTCGCGCTCATCCGCTGAAAAGCCTAATTGTTTGTTGGCCTCAACGGTATCCAAACCTTGATCTTGTAGGGAGTAGGCACGTATTTTATTCACTAAACCAATACCCCGCCCTTCTTGACGTAAATAAATTAGCACTCCACCTTCTGCGCCAATACGATCCAGGGATTGCTCCAATTGCCAGCCGCAATCGCAACGTGAAGAGCCTAACAAATCTCCGGTAAAACATTCAGAGTGAATACGCACCAAACACGGCTCGCTGAGATCAAAGGGCTCTTTGATTAACGCCATGTGTTCTGCCCCATCCACGATACTCTCGAAAGTTTTGATGGTGAAAGCTTCGCGATTGCGCATTGGTAGCTTGGCCTTAGCCACTTCGCGGATAAGACGATCGTGATACATTCGATAATAGACTATATCGGCCACAGAGATCATCGGCAGTTTATGTGTTTTTGCAAAGGCTGTTAACTCAGCGCCTTTTGCCATGGTGCCATCACTATTCATCACCTCACAAATTGCCGCCATAGGTCTCAATCCAGCAAGTCGGCATAAATCAACACCGCCTTCTGTGTGTCCTTGGCGACCAAAGACACCATTTTCATTGGCGAGCAATGGGAATACGTGGCCGGGGGTAACAAAATCTTGCGGTGTGGTACTTGGATCACACGCACGTGTAATAGTCGTACTGCGATCAGCCGCTGAAATACCGGTTGCAACGCCCTGGCTGGCGCCAAAAGAGGTCATAAAATGAGGCGTTACCTGCGAAGAGGCCTGCCGTCTAGGTGCTAGGGAAAGCTGTAGCCGTTGACTGTCATATTCTGTCATGGCTAAACACACCAACCCACCATTACGCACCATAAAATTAATCGCAGTGGGGGTGACATTTTCCGCGGCAATTACCATATCACCTTCGTTTTCGCGATCTTCATCATCCACAAGGATAATCATTCGCCCTTGTCTTAAGGCTGTCAAAGCTTCATTAACAAACGCCAGTCTATTGTTCATACATAACTCCTGCGAACTGAATTCACTACTAGTTTAGCTAACATATCGTACTCGAGATTCACTTGGGATCCCTCAGACAACATGGCAAGATTCGTCATTTCCAAAGTATGGGGAATTACCATCACGGTAAAACCGTCATCCGTTATTTTATTCAAAGTAAGGCTTACACCATTCACTGCAATACTACCTTTACTGACCAAATAATCGAGCGGTGCATTTTTTCTGCACTGGAATCGAATAAGCCAAAAATCACCTCCTGGTTCAATAGCAGCAACGGTTGCGGTTTCATCAACATGGCCAGTGACAAAATGACCGCCTAATCGATCGCCCACGCGCAGAGAGCGCTCTAGATTAACAGGAGCACCCACACTACAGCTACCTAAAGTCGTTACTCCTAGTGTTTCTGGAGATACTTCAACTCTAAAATGCCCAGCACACGGTTCTATGGCCGTTAGACAAACGCCATCAACCGCAATACTTTCACCTATGGCAATATCGGTAAATTGTGATTGTATACTGAATCTACGCCCCGTTTGATGGGGGGTGATTTCTTCAATAGTAGCGCAGTGATCAATCAATCCTGTAAACATTGTCTAGCCTCATCAATTTTGTTGCGCATTTTACAGAGCACATCTTCCCCCATCGGGATCCATTGTTTTGATCCGAAGCGATCAAAGATAGCTGAATTCCCGCCAAAAGCGGATTGCGAATCCGGACCTAACCATTTAGGCGCACAATACAGCTGTAGATCTTGAATTAAATCGGCATTCACTAAAGATTCTAATAAAACACCACCCGCTTCAACCCAACAATCATGTTTACCGTCCTGCCCTATGCGCTGAAAAACCGCTTCTAAATCAAGCCCTTCAGCAACCTCCACAATAGGAACGAAAGCAACGCCACGTTCCAACAGCTCAGGTGGTAGTTTGACATTATTCTTAGCAGAATAAAACACCGTGATGGCCGCTGTATTCTGCCAAATTTGATACTCTGGCGATAATCGCAATTGTCTATCGAGAATATACAACGGTTTACTCTCTCTAGTGCCATTTTTGTACACGCCCAAGAAAGGGTCATCATGAATTATCGTCTTGGCTGTTGTCAGTATAGCATCACTGCGCTCGCGGCCATTCGCCGTATGTTGTTTTAATTCTGGGCCAGTTATAGTTACACGCTGTCCTTGAGGCCCGGCAATTTTACCGTCCAAACTGAGTGCGATTTTGGCCGTCACCCAAGGTGTACGGTGTTGCTGCCAGTGGCGATAGCTAGTATAAAATTCATCAATTTCCTTCAGTTGAAACCACTCAACCAGAGTACCTGCTTCAAGCAACGTTTGCTGCCCTAAACCGCTTACTTGTGGATTGGGGTCTTGATAGCCATAAATTACGCTGCTGATACCTGCGTCTATGATAGCGTGAGTACAAGGTGGTGTACGCCCGAAGTGACAGCATGGCTCTAGGGTCACATAAAGCGTAGCCCCAGTAGCCGGGGCTTTAAGCGAACGCAGTGCGGCTATCTCAGCATGGGGCTGCCCACAGGCCAAATGACTCCCCTCGCCTATTACTATCCCGTCTTTGACAATGACAGCACCCACCGCTGGATTCGGTGCGCAGTAACCACGTCGGGTTGCCGCCAAAGCCAGTGCCTGACTTAAATAGGTAAAGTGCTGATTCATACTAAAAATGCCTTGTGAAACCAGAGTAATTTTATCTGAATTTACCATGTAAAGTCAATGAAATCCCTTCATAGGCGCTGGGCTAATCAATTTAAATACACTAATAACAAGCAATTAATTGCTCGCTCCAATGTGATATAGGCATTCCCATTAAACACAGGATCTGACATAATAAATAAAGTTGTTTGATCTACTGAGCGAATGAAGATAAATCGAGTCTAATACCTGATCTAAAGGTTAGTATGTTGTGAGGATTATTTTAAAATGAATAGCAAAGATAACAACAAGTTATTTGATGCGATAAGTACTGATGATGACAACCTCTGCTCTCGATTACTGACCGATAACCCTGAACTCGTTAATACCCCTAATGAGCAAGGCATAATACCACTCGCCTTGGCCATGCTGCGTGCGAATGAATCTATACTCTCTGCCATACTGCGTGCCTATCCCCTGCTGGTTATTCCTATAGATCATCTCAAACAAACCAATCGCTACTTAAAACGTTTCGACAGACATACAACGCCCAAACGCCTGAAATATTGGACCGCTACTTATCAGCGCATTCAGAGAAAATGCCGC
>JBGSSQ010000372.1:0-4780 GCA_041736975.1 Gammaproteobacteria bacterium | reverse complement strand
GTACAGAGCCTAGGATGCAGGACTATGAGTTGGATCTTGCCACCGTGCAGGGGAAAATGCTGCTGGATGCTATTGAAGCATTGAAAATTCAAGATCCTTCTTTGGGTGTGAGAAGATCTTGTGGTGAAGGTGTCTGCGGGTCAGATGGTATGAATATTAATGGTAAAAACGGTTTAGCGTGTATAACGCCACTCAGTTCCCTGCCGGATAAAGTGGTTTTAAGACCACTGCCAGGTTTGCCCATCATTCGAGATTTAATTGTGGATATGACGCAATTTTATAAACAATACGAGCGCGCCAAACCCTATTTGCAAAATGATGCTGAACCACCTACTGCTGAACGCATACAATCTATTGAAGAGCGTGAAAAATTAGATGGTCTGTATGAGTGTATTTTGTGTGCCTGCTGCTCAACAGCGTGTCCTTCTTGGTGGTGGAATCCGGATAAATTTATGGGGCCTGCTGCTTTATTATGGGCTTATCGCTTTATAGTCGATTCACGCGATAACCAAACCGAAAGTCGTTTGACTGCTTTGCAAGATGCCTTTAGCTTGTATCGCTGCAGAACTATTATGAACTGTAGCTCAGTATGTCCAAAAGGCTTGAATCCTGCAAAAGCAATAGGTGAGATCCGTTTAGAGATACTGAAGGATGCTGTTTAAATGCAAAAAATATCAATGAAAGACTGGGCTGCGACGTCCTATTTGTCTGGTGGTAGCGCAGCTTATGTAGAAGGATTGTATGAAAGTTTTCTTGAAGATAGTGGATCAGTCAGCCAGGAGTGGCAGGATTTCTTCAATCAATTAAAAGCGAATGGCACTGGCCCTGCTGATGTCTCACATGATGCAATTCGGCAGCATTTTGCTGAACTTGTCAGACAGCCTAAAAAATCGGTGGTTGCTGGAGATGTTTTACAAGAGCGCAAACAGCGTTGCGTTGAACAACTTATTTTGGCATACCAAGTTCATGGGCATTTAGCCGCACACTTTAATGCGCTGGATACGCCTATAGAAACCGTTGTTGATTTGCAACTTTCTGCGCATGGATTAACTGATACTGATTTAAATAAAAAATTTGCTGTGCCGGATTTAATGGCAGCGCCCGAGTCTACGTTGAGTGATATTATTGCGAGGCTAAAAGCCACATATTGCGCTTCTATTGGCGCAGAGTTTATGTATATTACCGATCCTGAAGAGCTGCACTGGATTAAGACTCGCTTCGAATCTTCTGCTACTCACTATAAACCTTCGCCTGAGGTGCAACGCAAAATTCTCAAGGACTTGACAGCAGCAGATGGTTTAGAAAAATATTTAGGCTCTAAATATCCAGGACAGAAACGTTTCTCCTTGGAAGGTGGTGATAGTTTTATCCCCTTTATTCAGTCTGTTATTGAAACCGCAAGCACCTATAAAATAGAAGAAGTTGTTTTTGGTATGGCCCACCGCGGTCGCTTGAATATGTTAGTTAATGTGATGGGGCAGCCACCACGAGAATTATTTCAAGAATTTGAGGGCACTCGTGAGTTTGGTTTAACTTCTGGTGATGTGAAGTACCATTTAGGTTTTTCTTCAGATATAGAAGCCGCTTCTAGTGTACCTGTGCATTTGTCTTTAGCTTTTAATCCCTCACATTTGGAAGTTATTTCTGCAGTAGTTTTAGGCTCTGTGCGAGCTCGCCACGATAGACATCGCGATGGACAAGGCACTAAGGCTATGGCCGTTTTAGTTCACGGTGATGCCGCTATAGCCGGTCAGGGTATAGTGATGGAGACATTGAATATGTCTGATACCAGAGGTTACGGCACACAGGGCTCTATCCATATTGTTATTAATAATCAAGTGGGATTCACAACCAGCAACCCATGCGATTCTCGTTCAAGTCGCTATTGTACTGATATCGCAAAGATGATTAATGCCCCTGTATTTCATGTCAATGCTGATAATCCTGAAGCGGTTGTGTTTTTAGCTCAATTAGCAGTGGAATATCGCCAGCGGTTTAAAAAAGATATTTTTGTTGATATCGTTGGTTATAGACGTCATGGACATAATGAAGCTGATGAGCCTATGGCGACTCAGCCTTTGATGTACGAGAAAATAAAAGCCCATAAAACAGCGCGCGAAATTTACGCTGAGCGGTTGGTGTCTTCTGGTGTGTTGATGCAGGACGAAGCGGATAAAATGGTAGATGATTATCGTGTGAGCCTGGATAAAGGTGAGCCTGTAGTCAAGACGATTAGTGGTGCAGGTCATAGACTGGCCAAATCATTCGTTCGCTATTTGGGTACCCCATCAGAGGGTTCTGAGAGTACTACGGTATCTGAGAAAATATTAAAAAAATTGGCCAAGCAATTGTTTACCTTGCCTGAGGGTTTTAATGTGCAACGCCAAGTAGGCGGCGTTATCAATGCACGTTTAAATATGGCCAAGGGTGAAATACCCTTTGATTGGGGTTTTGCAGAGAATTTAGCCTATGCCACTTTACTCGTTGAAGGCTATGATGTTCGAATTTCTGGCCAAGATTGTCGCCGTGGTACTTTTGCACATAGGCATGCTGCATTGCATGATCAAAAAACAGGTGATTGTATTGTTCCTTTGCAACAACTCGATTCTGAGAAGGCTAATTTCCAAATCTATGATTCTCTACTATCCGAAGTCGGCGTTTTAGGTTTTGAATTTGGTTATGGTATGACCGCACCCAACGGGCTGGTCATCTGGGAAGCGCAATTCGGTGATTTTGGTAATGGCGCTCAAGTGATTATTGACCAATTCTTAAGCTCTTCGTGGCAAAAATGGAAGCGTGTTTGTGGGCTTGTTTTATTACTGCCACATGGTTATGAAGGTATGGGGCCAGAACATTCATCAGCACGATTGGAGCGTTATTTGCAGCTGTGTGCCCAAGATAATATGCAAGTGTGTGTGCCCTCAACGCCAGCACAAGTTTTTCACATGTTACGTCGCCAAGTGATTCGAGCTTATCGTAGTCCACTTGTGGTGATGTCACCTAAAAGTTTGCTGCGTCACAAACTGGCGGTTTCCAGTATGGAAGATCTTAGTGCTGGGCAATTTCAATTAGTGATTCCTGAGATTGATAAAATTAAAGCTGATGCGGTGCGCAAAGTTATTTTATGCAGTGGTAAAGTCTACTACGATTTATTGGAACAACGTCGTGAAAGAGATATCAAAGATATTGCCATTGTCCGTATTGAGCAATTATATCCATTTCCCTACAAGGAATTAGCGGCGGTATTAGCGCTGTATAAAAAGACAACCCAAGTCGTGTGGTGTCAGGAAGAGCCGCACAACCAAGGTGCTTGGTTTATCACTAAGCATCGTCTAGAGAAGTGTTTAACTTCAAAACAAACATTAGTTTATGCGGGTAGACCCGCATCGGCCTCGCCTGCTGTAGGTTATCCTGCGTTACATAAACAGCAACAGGTTGATTTAGTTAATGAAGCATTGTCCTAACAGTAAGGAAAAGAAATGAGTAATGAAATTAAAGTACCCGTATTACCAGAGTCAGTAGCAGATGCTGTCGTTGCTAAATGGTATAAAAAGCCAGGTGATACCATCACTCGCGATGAAAAGTTGGTGGATCTTGAAACCGATAAAGTGATGTTAGAAGTGCCGGCTACTGCAGACGGCGTATTGTCCGAAATTATTAAAGGTGAAGGCGAGGTTGTTCAAGCTGAAGAATTGCTGGGACGATTTTCAACATCGGCTAAAGATGTGAAGGCTAGCAAAAGTGCTGCTGCAGCACCTGCAACAGCAGTACAAGCTGGAGAAAATAAAAGTGAGACAAAAGGCTCATCAGAGACCTTGCTCGCTGATTTGAGTCCCTCTGTTCGACGCTTAATTACTGAGAAAGGCATTGACATCACAGCGATTAAGGGCACTGGAAAAGCTGGGCGTATCCTTAAAGAAGATGTGGATAACTACATTAAAAATCCGTCGAGTTCTGTTGCTGCAAAACCCGCATCTGCCCCAACCGTTCAAGCAGTTGTTGGTGAGCGTACTGAACAACGCGTACCTATGTCACGTTTGCGCGTACGTATCGCTGAACGATTAGTTGCTGCGCAACAAAACGCTGCTATGTTGACTACCTTCAATGAAGTGAATATGCAGAAGGTGATGGACTTACGGGCGAGCTATAAAGATAAGTTTGAAAAAGTGCACGGCGTCAAATTAGGTTTTATGTCCTTTTTTGTCAAGGCGACAATAGAAGCATTAAAACGTTTTCCTGCCGTGAATGCATCAATTGATGGTACTGATGTTATTTATCACGGTTATTTTGATATTGGTATTGCTGTATCAACGCCACGTGGTTTAGTCGTTCCTGTTGTTCGTGATGCGGATCAAATGAGTATGGCCAACGTTGAGAAATCAATTAATGACTATGCAGGAAGAGCACGTGAAGGCAAGTTAGAATTAGATGAGATGACAGGTGGCACTTTTACCATCACTAATGGTGGTGTGTTTGGTTCTATGTTGTCAACACCCATTCTAAATCCACCGCAAAGTGCTATTTTAGGAATGCATAAAATAAGTCAACGGGCGATGGTGGAAAATGGCAACATAGTGATTCGTCCAATGATGTATTTAGCATTGTCGTATGATCATCGTATTATTGATGGACGTGAGTCGGTCAGCTTTTTGGTGGCGATTAAAGAATTGCTCGAAGAGCCATCGCTGTTATTATTAGAAGTTTAATTTTTAGGGTATTAAGGGGAAATAATGAATCTACATGAGTATCAAGCGAAACAGTTATTTGCAAAATATGGTAT
>JBGSSQ010000361.1:0-1730 GCA_041736975.1 Gammaproteobacteria bacterium | reverse complement strand
CTCATAATCTCTCATCAGCGCGTCTTTTAAATCTCGCACATTCCACACTAAAAATACCCAACCTGGAGACTTTAGGATCCTCAGAAACTCAGTTTTCGTTCTATCTGGATTAAACCAATGAAATGCTGTTGCGACAGTAATGATATCTGTGCTGTCCGCAGCTAAAGTGGTTTGTTCTGCGCTACCAATCACAGATCTAAACCGTGCATGCTGAGCAAAGCGCTTTTCCGCTGCTTGCCGCATCTCCAAATTAGGTTCTATAGCATAAACACATCGGGCATGATCAAGTAATAATCCGGTGAAAATACCTGTCCCAGATCCAATGTCTGCAACCACACTTTCATGATTCAAGTGACAGTCATTTTTTAAAATTGAAATCATTTCAAGTGGATATGACGGTCGATATTTGACATAGTTTGAAACTGTTAGACTAAAACGTTCACTCGATGTGTCCATGTCCATCATCTCAAATTCCCAAAACTAGGAGTATATATGAGCTCTTTGATCAAGATAACGCATGCTTCTGAAGAAGATGTGCCAGCCATCCTCACCCTCATCAAAGAACTTGCTCAGTATGAAAAACTAAGCCACGAAGTGCTTGCCACGGAAGCCTCACTCAAACGCGCTTTATTCGAAAAAAAATCAGCCGAAGTCCTGCTGGCCTACCATGCAGAAGCGCTTGTCGGATTTGCAATATTTTTTCATAACTTCTCAACTTTCCAAGGACGACATGGCCTTTATTTGGAAGATTTATTTGTCCGACCCATCGCAAGAAGGAAAGGTGTAGGCCTGAAATTATTCTCTACCCTTGCAAAAATAGCTCAGGAACGTGAATGTGGTCGCATGGAATGGTCTGTACTCGATTGGAACCAGCTTGCCATCAATTTTTATCTTAAATTAGGTGCAGCACCCTTAAATGATTGGACGACCTTCCGTTTGCAAGGCCCTCAAATCAAGAACTTAGCGAGCAATGATGACAGCGCTGATTGAATAGAGTAAAACGTGTAATTCACTTTATCTATTGCTAACAAATTAATCATGAAGTTCACTCATATCATCCTTGCGCTATTAGTTGTTGCCATTTGGGGTTTTAATTTCGTGTTCATCAAGATAGGGCTCGCTGAACTGCCACCCCTCCTCCTAGCTGCATTCAGATTTTTTCTTGCCGGCTTTCCTCTGATCTTCTTCACAAAGAAACCTGAAGTGAGTTTTATAAAAATCATTGTATTCTCTATCATTACTTATGTGCTGCAATTTGGATTTTTGTTTGTTGGCATGAAAGCAGGGATGACTGCAGGCATGGCAGCCTTAGTTCTTCAAAGCCAAGTCATCATTGTCATTGTTCTTGCCATGCTGTTCTTGCAAGAACGTCCCAATCAATGGCAATGCATAGGCGGAGCCATTTCATTTCTTGGGATTCTATTTGTTGCAGAACACCTCAATCAAAGCATGTCATTGTTAGGATTTATTTTCGTTCTTTTTGCTGCATTTTATTGGGGATTAGGGAATTTGATTGTCAAAAAAATCGGTGCCGTCAATATGATTTCCTTGGTGGTCTGGGGCAGCGCTTTTGCTTGGATTCCCTTTTTGATAGCCTCAATAGTATTCGAGCATGTTGATATCGGCTCGCACATTATCAATCTCTCTTTGCCTGCCATCATAAGTATCTTATATCTAGCCTACCCCACAACCTTGTTTGGCTTTGTAGCCTGGTCTTGGTTGATACGTCG
>JBGSSQ010000342.1:0-4947 GCA_041736975.1 Gammaproteobacteria bacterium | reverse complement strand
GAAACACAGCTGCCTTTCGATCCATTACTGGAATGTTTGATCGTGTTGACCAAACATTTTGATAATCCGTATTCACACCAATCCCTCACTGCCGGTCTACCTCTAGTTGACCAAAAGCTGACCCCCGAACTATTTATTCGTGCAGCCGAGCGTGGCAAACTATCGTCTAAAATCGTAAAATCACTCATTAGTAAGATCGATAAACAATTATTACCTAGTGTTTTATTGCTGAATGGCAACCGTGCTTGTGTTTTGGTGGGTATCTCTGATTCTGGTGTCGCACAAGTGATACAACCCGAGTCAGGACTGGGCTTAGTCGCTGTTCCTTTGCAAGAACTAGAGTCTAGCTACAGCGGTTACGCTATTTTCACTAAGCCAGCGTATCAGTTTGATAGTCGCGCTAAAGATCCTGGTGTCGCTTCAACTAAACATTGGTTTTGGCATGTCATTAGAGCCAGTTGGCCCGTATACTCAGAAGTGATCTTAGCCTCTTTACTGATTAACTTGTTTGCTCTGGCTAGTCCACTATTCATTCGCAACGTCTATGATCGCGTTATCCCTAACAAGGCTATAGAAACGCTGTGGGTGTTAGTAATTGGTGTCTTAGTCGCTTATCTGTTTGATTTTACTTTGCGCAGCATACGTTCTTATTTTATTGATACCATGGGTAAATCAATTGACCTAAAACTGTCACGTACTATTTTTGAGCGTATATTAGGCGTGGAGATGTCTTCACGACCTAATTCAGTGGGCTCACTAGCACATTCAGTTCAAGCTTTTGATGGTTTTAGAGAGTTTGTGACCTCTGCAACGATCAGTACG
Source organism: Gammaproteobacteria bacterium (assembly GCA_041736975.1). GTDB lineage: Bacteria > Pseudomonadota > Gammaproteobacteria > JAIEPX01 > JAIEPX01 > JAIEPX01. Next base: position 4,125 of record JBGSSQ010000342.1, on the reverse strand, counting down.
TTGGTTGACCTTCCTTTTGTATTGATCTTTTTAACCGTGATGGGCTTATTGGCCGGTAATCTTGTTCTAGTTCCTATCATTGCGATCCCCATTGTTTTGTCAATTAGTTTGGCAATACAAATGCCGTTGTCGCGATTAATTAAAGAAGGTTTTAAGCACTCCGCTGAAAAACAAGCCGTGTTAATTGAATCTTTAGGCTGCGCCGAAACGATTAAAGCCATGCGGGCTGAAAGTCCGATGCAGCGTCGTTATGAAGCGATGTCTAAAGCCGCTGCTGCAGTCACTTTAAAAGCAAAACTGCTTTCAAACTTCTCCAGTCATTTTGCCTTGTTTGCACAGTATGTTTCTTCAGTACTGATTGTGATTGTGGGTGTGTATAAAATATCGGCCGGAGAGATTACCACGGGTGCCCTACTCGCTTGCACAATATTAAGTGCGCGTGCGCTTTCTCCCATTACTCAAATTGCAGGATTGATTAATCGTTACCAACAAGCCAAAGCCGGCTTAACGGCGGTCAATCATATGATGAAATTACCCGTTGAACGTCCGGCGGATACGCACTTTATTCACCGCCCAGTATTAAGCGGCAGTATTGAATTTTGTAATGTGAATTTCAATTACCCTTCCTCTCCCCTGCCTTCATTGAAGCAAGTATCGTTTAAAATAAACCCGGGAGAAAAGGTGGGTATCATTGGGCGTACCGGTTCAGGTAAAACCACCATTGAAAAAATGATCATGAAATTTTACCAGCCCAATAGTGGTAACATATTAATCGATGGTACTGAATTGCACCAAATTGACCCTGCAGAACTTCGCCATCACATTGGCTATGTACCCCAAGATGTGGTGTTATTTCACGGCAGCATAAAAGATAACATCGTTATTGGTGCCCCTCATGTAGACGATGCTGCTATTTTACGTGCAGCCAAATTAAGTGGCGTGATTCACTTTGTTGATGGTCACCCTGAAGGGTTTGATCGCCAAGTTGGCGAGCGTGGCGATAGGCTCTCAGGAGGACAGCGTCAAGCCATTGCCATTGCTAGAGCATTACTATTAGATCCCCCTATTCTTTTGATGGATGAACCCAGCAATGGCTTGGACGATACCAATGCGGCGCAATTAATGCAGAGACTAGAACCTGTACTCGTTAATAAAACGCTGGTCCTGGTAACGCATAAAGCGTCACTACTTAACCTGGTCGACCGCCTCATTGTCATAGACAATGCCGTTACACTGGCTGACGGCCCTAAAGACTCTGTATTACAGCAACTTTCTGAAGGCAAACTAAAGGTATCCAATAATGGCAACGCAACATCATCTTAAAGAATATTTTGACGAGCTCAAAGGTCCAAATCGTTTTGGGCATTTGATATTATGGGCTACTCTGCTCTTTTTTATCACATTTTTTACTTGGGCTCATTACGCTAAACTCGATGAGGTGACCCATTCAGAAGGCAAAGTAATACCCTCACAAAAAATCCAAGTCATCCAAAACTTAGAGGGCGGTATCGTTCGTGATATTGCTATACGAGAAGGTCAAATCGTCGACAGAAACCAGGTTTTAATGACGTTAGATGACGTGCGTTTTTCAAGCAATTATAAAGAAAATCGACTCAAGGAGTTTGCTCTAAAAGCTAAAGTTGAACGCATCACTGCTCAAATGAATAATCAACCCTATGTTGCCTCACTACCTGTGATCAAAGAAGTTCCTGAGTTAGTCGCATCGGAAAGAGAGTTATTTGATTCTAAACGTCGCGAAATGCATAACCTCAATAATAACTTAAGTCTTATTCGTCGCCAAATCAACATGACTAAGCCATTATTAAAAAGTGGCGCTGTTTCGCAGGTAGAAGTGTTGCAACTTGAGCAACAAGCTTCTGAGATTGCATCAAAAATTTCCACGGCAGAAAGTGCCGCGCTTGATGAAATGAATAAAGCCAAAACTGAACTGTCTCAAGTGGCACAAAGTGAAGAAGCATTGAAAGATCGGTTGGATCGAACCACTATTCGCTCTCCCGTTAAAGGTATTATTAAAAAACTACATGTGAATACCATTGGTGGTGTTATAAATCCTGGTGTTGATGTTATAGAAATTGTTCCACTAGATGATACCTTGTTAGTGTCCGCACGTGTAAAACCCTCCGATATCGGATTTATACACCCGGGACAAAATGCAACGGTGAAAATAAGTGCTTTTGACTACTCTATTTATGGGGGGCTTGAAGGTAAGGTCGAGTTGATAAGCGCGGATACCATTGTAGATCTGAATAAACAGCAGCGTGATGATAGCTACTATGAGATATGGGTGCGTACGCAAAAAAATCACCTCGATAACAATGGCACTCCCCTTCAAATTATTCCTGGTATGACCGCCACTGTGGACATTTTAACAGGGAAAAAAACGGTATTAGCCTATATGCTAAAACCTATACTTAAGGCTAAACATAGTGCATTAAGAGAACGATAAACCTTCCCTAAGCATAACAGAATAACTAGGCAGACGCTCACGTTGTTGCCAAAATGGCAGTCGGCTATTTATTTTTTCTGGGTTTGCCACGCTTCGCACGCAATGACGGTGGTGACCGATGTGCATCGTTATGACGGCTAAGGTATTTCTGATATAGCAGATCAAAAAAAACCGCCCCTACACAGTGTATAGGGACGGCTTAGAGACTAAATCTAAACTTGAATCTTATGACTCTAGTTTATCGTACTCTGTTGAAACAACAAGACCATTGATTTTGTGCTTTTGAAGATTTTTAAGGAGTTGTTCAGCACTGGTGCGCTTAGAAGTAGGACCAGCATACACTTCGGTTGAGGTGTTATCAGCTGTTTTGATTTCCTTAACAAACCCGTTAAAGCCGTTGCTTTGGAGTTTTGCAACTGAACCAGACACTTCGTCATCTGAAAGGTACGTTCCAACTTTTACTGCCCAAAATTGCTTAGTGCTAGCAACTTTAGCAACTGGGATTGGCTTAGTTGAAGGAGCTAACCTATTCATCTGAGATTGTGCAACATTCTTGCTCTCAGGAGTGCTAGATTGTTGTAACTTTTTAATGCTCAGTGATGGGTTATTCTCATCAGGATAGTACTGTGTTTCAGTAGCCGCTTGTTTGGATTCTTCACGGGTGAAGTCACTTGCGGTTAGCTTAGCAGGATTTGAACCCAGTGATTTAGGTACTGGATTGTTGTTACCACTATTGGATGCCGTTGACACAGAAGCTTGTTTGACAAAACTTTCTTGAGAAGAATCGTTCAGCTCACTATCAGTGTTTATGTTTGCATCTGTTGCTTGCTGCTTATTGATACTAGCTGTTTGCACAGAAGGTTTTGAAGCTTCTATGGGCTCTTTGACACTAGCTACTCGTTTAGAATAAGCATTCTCACTGTGGCGTCGAGCTGTTTTGTTGGAGGAGACACTCGATTTTTTAGCCGCTTTGAATGAACGTATGTTATTACTTTCAGCGTGCACTATAACCTTACGAGTACCACGACTGCTAAAATCGGTCGAGGTTCCGTTGTCAAAATGTGGAACGTACGGCGTATTTGGATTAGTCGGTGGGTTTTCATGATAGAACTTCGATGGCGTATCCTTAAGTTCTAAACCGGCATCATACTGACGATTATGCTCTACTGGACCCGCTAAAGCGCTATAGGTGCCATAAACTTCACGCGCTTCTTCAGGTAGTTTAACTTGTAAGAAGTTAGCAACTTGCCCCATGGCATCTAGAATTCGATACAATGAATACAATGCATCATAACGTCCTCTTACGTAGTCAGTATCAGATGTGAAGACTTCATTTTCAGTATCTAAAACATCAAGTAGTGAACGCTTGCCTAACTTAAATTGTTGCGAATAAGCTTGTAGTGTTTCATGAGCAGAAGCTGAATGTTGTCTAAGTAATGGTAGACGACTTTCAGAGGCTTCTTTTGCGTTCCATGCAAGTCTCATATTATCAACTACTTGGCGACAGGTACGATTACGAACTTCAGCTGCTTCTTGCGTTAGGTAAGCTGTTTCACGTTGACGTGCAATATCAGCGCCACCATGAAATAAGTTATAACTTAGCTCACCCATTAGTCGGTAAGAATTATTAGGGCCGTCATAACCCGATACGTTACGAT
>JBGSSQ010000338.1:0-3909 GCA_041736975.1 Gammaproteobacteria bacterium | reverse complement strand
AGCTACCGGCCGTCCGCGCTCGGTGATTTGTTTAACGGCTTCGATTTTGAATGTTTCTGGATAACGCTGACGGGTCATAACACCTCCAATAGTTGCCTCATTTTAAGGCTGTGAGGTGTCTAGGGAACTGGGGGCGATTCAATTTAATCTTTCACTATATTAGCGAGGGTTACCTAACTTAGACCTTAACCACATATTCATATCGCTGATGACCTCTTTATTCGGGCTTTTCTCTTCAATATTTTTCAGCTGATGATCAAGCGCTTCGTACCGTTGGTAATCAATGTTGCTTTTCCCTAGCGCTTTAAGGTGCTGCACCATACTTTCCGTTTTTTTAGGTGATACCGAGATATCTCTACCACCCTGAACGATCAGCAAAGGATAATTTACTTTTTGAAGTAGTCCAAGCTGATCAATGGATAGCATTTGATGCCACCAATGATAACCATGCCCACTCACATCAAGAGAAACGGGCTTGCTGTTGAGGACAAACTCAGCAAATACTTTAAAGCTATCGATACTCTCTTTCGTCTCTTCAGCTTTTTTATTCACTAACGCGATATTGTATAAAATGTCATCCATAAACCAGCGACCACCTCCACTAAAGGAGATAGTGGCATCGATATAGTCAACTTCTGATGTAACCAGGTTGGCTATAACTGCACCTTCACTTCCACCTAAGAGGATAAATTTCTTGTATTGACCTCCTTTTCGGATTAGATCGAGAACAACCTTAATGTCAGCTAATCGCTGATCAGGGCTATCCTTTTCAAGGTATTTAGTAGGACAGTCCTTACGTGCAGTGTCTGTACTGTATTTTAGTTTGTTATCAATGCCATACTTTTCGATTAACAGCATATCGGCTTCTGGCCAAATATTTTTATAGTCGGAAAATATTGAGTCTATCTTCAATATGCTGTTGCAATCTGAACCTTGAAGAATCAATAGCAAGGAGTCTGAGTTATGCGAATGCTGGAATAAGTAATACGATATATCAGAGCCATCAGATCTACTCGAAGTACGAGTCATTACGTCTTTAGCATTTGCAAAAAACGTGAGAAAAAGTAAGAGTAAATTTGTAATTCTAACTTTCATTTCTTGACCCTAACCTTGATTCAAGAGACTTTCTAGATGGAGAATAACTTCAAAGCCTAAGACTGTTATCAGCACTCCGGGGCCTAATAAACATAGCCTCTAACTATCTCGAGTTCCACTAATTTTATCTCAAAAAACAAGATTATCAAATCGCTAATTGAAATGGTGGTTACATTGAGTTACAATTCGTTTCCTTTCAGAGTGGACTCTATAATATAGAGTCTGATTAACCATCCTAAGCTACACATCTCTTGAATCAAGGAACTCCATCAGAAAACCTCAAGTGGTTGATTTTAAATATTTATTTATTTTTATAATTATTTTGAGTCGCTTTTTTTCAGAGCTGGGTAAGATGTCCTCACAATATTTATCAGCAATCAACCATTTTCAGGGTGATGTGCTTATTTAAAGATATGTGAGACTACAAAAATGAAACTAAATTCAATTAGTATTTCGATAGTAAGTACTGTCACAACGATTGCAACTTGTGCTGGTTTATTAACAAGTAATGTGGCTTTTGCAAAAACGTCAAATATTTCATCCGTTATTTATGGTCATGCACCTATTGGTTCTTTGTCAGTAGAAAAAACTATTGCGCCAGGTGGTACCGCAGGTAAGTTGCAGCCAGGTTCTCTGTTGACAGTGAGTCCGTCATTGACAGATGAAGATGGTGACTCTCCAGCACCTTATATTGTCCAATATCAACGGATAAAAAAAGATAAAGATAACCCCACTATAGTACAAGTTGAAAAAGATGGATGGAAAACATTAGATACATCCTCTCCGATGCCAATAACAATCGAAGATATTGGCTCACATATTGTTATGAAGTTTGTGCCGACAACGTTAACTGGCATCCCAAGCATAGGTACCCCTAAATACTGGTCCTCCTCTTCAAGGGTTATCGATGGCGATATCACTATTGATATAGAGGATCCAAGTGGAGCAGTTGAGCCTGTGCTACCTAGCGAGGGAACTTTTAGTATTTCTCTCCAATACGTTAGTGGCGATACCTTTACTAAAGTTGCTACATCACCAGGTCTTTACCCTAAAGATGGCTCTGACTTGAATCCAATTGTTGGCTCAGTGTGGAGAAGCGTCATTACATGTGAGGCAAATATATTGCCATCAGCTTGTACCCCTGACAACTTTACATATCAATGGAAAGTGGAAACTGATGCGGGTTCTGTAAATGCGTCTGGTATTGGTGCCACTACAGACTCGTATACTATCGATACGTCTGAGCAAGGTATGAAAGTATTTGTCGAGGTTAATCCAAAAGTAAAACTCGATATTAATTAATTATTACTGAAACAGGGCCGAATTGTCGGCCCTTCTATGGCATAGTGGTATCGTTTATGATTGCAAAAATTGAAAAAAACTTCTTCATTAGGTTTATTTACACCACATGTCTAGTGTCCTTATTGATATTTGTTATTATTTTGATGTGTGCAGGTTTAATGTTTGACGGTGTTATAGGTGCAAAGCTATATCATATATATGTGTATTTCTGTCTATCATATATCTTGATACCTATACTATGTATTCTTGGAATTACAGACATAATATCAAAAATTAATCGTGATAAATGGATTTCTATATCACGGATGACAATGGTTTGCGGGGTTATATTGGCTTTCTACTCCCATTTATTACCAGAAATAAAATTTAAGTTATTTAACTAACCGATTTAAGGAAAGAGAGCATTTCATATTTTATACCCAGATGGTAAATTTTACCTGTTATTGGTTTTAATTAATTTGCTGCGCCTGAGTGTCTGCTTTCCAGCTATGAAAGTAACTAATTTATAGACATGTAAGAGAGTTGTCTGTTGCATGTTATGCTTTGAGAGGCTTTTATGAAACGTACAAGTAGTATCAAAATATACGTCATTGTAATTACATTGATTTATCCTATTCTTTCTTGGGCTGATAAATTTCTACTAGACTCCCCTATGCCGAGTGATAGTGAGCAAGAGAAGAATGCAGAGACAGACGGTGTTGTTAACCCGCAAGTAGTTATTGGCCAGACTAAAATCAAGGAGCCGGAACTCCCGGAGCTAAGTAGTGGTGCCACTACCGACAACGACAAGCATAGCTTTATCGACATAGATAAAGTAGAGGGGTTTGTTGCTCAGCAGTCTGCAAGACTAGGTGCTAAGTATAGCAAAAGTAATTCAGATGAAAGTCGTGAAAGTTTACTATCAAAAAAAAATGAGATATCAAATGATATAACTCAACAAAAGGAAATTGATTATTGGAAAGAACTTGCACAAAATGAAGTTAAAAGTGTAGTTAATGAATCTATTAATGATGGTGCTAATAAATTATTATCTTCATTTGGTACATCAGAAACAAGTATTACACTGGATCGAGATTATTCAATTTCTACATATAGCAGTGACGTATTGATCCCAATTGATAAAGATGAAAAGAGTATGCTTTTTATCCAGGGTGGCCTGAGAAAAGGAAAGCAAGACCGAAAGCATGTGAATTTTGGATTTGGTAAGCGTTACTTTTTAGAAGAGTATTCATTAGGGTTGAATAGTTTTTTAGATCATGACTACAGCAGGCATCACACTCGTATGAGTCTTGGTGGGGAGTATTTTTCAGATTATATTAAAGTCGGTGCAAACAGTTATATACCATTATCAAAGTGGAGAAGTTCACCGGATGTTATCGACTACTTAGAACGACCATCCTATGGTATTGATTTAAGAGTTAACGGCTATATTCCAGCGTATCCTCAAGTTGGTGTAAAATCCATTGTTGAGTTCTATTCTGGTTCAGAGGTTGATATTCTGTCTAATGGTAA
>JBGSSQ010000320.1:0-2381 GCA_041736975.1 Gammaproteobacteria bacterium | reverse complement strand
AGTATCCAAAATATCTTGCACGTGATTTTCCAACGTTTTGGCTTTATTTCCCTCTTTCTTAAAATAAGTGGGATATTGACTTTCCATCACAGGATTAGACCCTGGCGGGTAGTAAAGCAGTCGCATCTTTTTGCTTTCAATCGCTTGATAATGCTCAATAATAAACGAGTGAAATTTCAAAAAGTCTTCATGTTCTTTAGTGAAAAAGCAGAGCGGAAAAGGGTGTACTTTGGTGCCATAAAGAGCATCGCCCTTGTATTTCATGTTCAAATCAGCAGTGGGTATTGCTAATCTTAGGTGGCCTTGAATTCCATGTCTGGGTGCGGTGTTTAGAAATTGATTGATGCCATTTATAGAGCAGGTCTCTGGCATTATCGTCAGCCGCACCGACTCATTATTAAATACCCCCAATTTTAGCGATGTACTTAGCTGAACTTTTTCACCACAGGCTTTGTGTATCGCTTTAATCAATGCAACATCAATCGGTTTATCAACGTTTTGCAATGCTAACGCCATTCCTCTAATAACGGCACCCACTGAACCTGGCTCTCTATGCTCATACGCTTCCCAGCCTTTTTCGACTCTTTGCTTATTGCCATCCACCACAAAACGCCATAACTGATTCATAGGGAATTGACTTAATGCTAAAAGTGTCTCATGCATTTTTCTAACATTGTCATTTACCGAGGTCTTTTTCATCCTATACTCCTTTAATTTGGCACCTTAGAAACTGAACTCATCTCTATTGATTCTGTTTGATCAGATTTTGTCTCAGGGTTAATCAGACGATCTAGCAGTTTTTGCTTTGCTGATCTTTTCTGTGGCTTGACAACAGCCGCTTTCTTATCGCCATTATACTGAAGTCCAAGATATTGCAAAGCTTTGTCATCTCGATTAGCGTCTTTTTCAACTGAAGTTAATAGCGGATTTTCCTCGCCTAAACATTCTTTTAACTTTTCATCTGCAAGATGCATAAGTATTTGTGGTTCTGTACCAGCGATTTCATCATAACCAGTTTCTTTGATGAGCGTTCGATATTGTGCACAGAGATCCTCAATTTCAGCAGCCACTGTAGACTGGCGCGAATATGAAAAAAAGCCTTTTACCGACTTCGCGGTGCTTAAAAGCAGACTCCTGATCAATGGCTCCAGCATGGTAAACAGATTTTTTGCAATATAAGGCAACTCCCTACCATCATCACTCTCAGGCAACTTAAATAAAGGGGGCCAAATTGCTCTAAGAGGGGTGATTTGAACTCGATCAGCCGCACCGGTCATATCTGATTTTGATGCGTTAAGGGCATTAAAATAATTATCATTGAAAAAATCCTGCCCCTTACCACTGCAATTGCAAAAATAAGTATACACCAACTTAGCGTAATTACGAATTTCAGTCCGTCGTTGAAGTATATTTGAGCAAATGTTAGAAGCTTCATTTTTCAGGGTATCGTTCAAAATATCAATCAATGTATTGGCAAATGATAACGCCGTAAAGGGGCCCACACCTTTTTCCATGGCGTGCTGAATACATTGTTGAGTATACTGATCCAGACCTCTGTTGATCATAACAAAGCCGTTCGCCGCATCTTCTTGGGTTTTCTTATCTTGCATAATACTCTCCTATCTTAATGGCGTATGATGCCACACGAAGATTAAGTAAACCTTAACACCCCCCACTAAAGCGCACGTTTCCTTCTAACAAACCTTGGCGTGCGATGACTGGTGGCAAGCAGCTATAACCCTCTCTCAGGCTGACAATAGCGATAAATCGCAGTACAATGAACTATAACATTTTTTCTCAGGAGGAATATCATGAAAGTAGCTGTAGAGCCCAATCCACTAAGCCAAAAACTATACAAGGCTATTATCGCGAGCGGTGATGATGTTGCTGAGGTAATTAATGCTGTGAAGGCTGGCGCCGATCTCAATTTACCCTATGAAGGCTTGATTCCACTAATAGCTGCCATAAAAGCAGGCAAAATAGAACGCTTTAAAACGCTTGCCACCATCACACCGGTGGCAGGTAAAATGGCCGATCTCAGTGTATTACTTGGCCATACTAAAAAATCGTTGCTTCATGTCGCCGCGTATTTTAAACAATCAGTAATAGTCCAATACTTATTAGAGAGAGGGTTAGATCCACGAGTTGCAGACAAACATGAGAAAGGGCTTCTCGCCATTCATCAGGCAGTAAACGGCGGTGACCCGGCAACTGTTGATGTCTTGAATATCAACCAAGACGCACTGAAGTCAACTTCACTATCTGGTGAATTTCCATTACATTTTGCGGCAGAAAACGGCAAAGTTAAGATGGTCGAGTACTTAATCAGTTTGGGAGCCGATCCCAATTGTCGTGATCCTCTTGGACGAACACCTATACAC
>JBGSSQ010000294.1:0-1821 GCA_041736975.1 Gammaproteobacteria bacterium | reverse complement strand
CACGCGAACTATATCGTCGCAAAATTGTTTAATGCAATAGTCTATTTTCATGCTAAGAAAAAATATTCAAATATCTTAAAAAATTAATTATATAAATTAAATTAAAAAACATCCTTTCTTTGCCATAGCTCGCTATATTTGAATTATCGGTCTTTTAAGCTAGTTCATAGTCACTTCGTGATTAAGGTGCCCTTCCCCTAGTTCAAAACACAGTCTTATCTTTGCAACGTGCTAGTTTCAAATCTACCCCACTTTTTACACTATTATTTATCTGGACACCTCCCAGTATTTAGAGTCAGTAGGTCTCTTAACCAACCTTGACTATATAATGTAATTTTGCCAAGCGAGCTTCTATTTGGCCTAACTGCCTAACTATATAAATACCACATACCCGAGTTATCGAGTTAACATATTGAAATTTAGTATAGATTGCCTGTCGATCCAGAAGCTACTTTCTGTTACTATTGCTGCCCGTTGGTTAATCAGGAGATCAGTGTAGTATGAGTGCGCAACAAAAAGACCTTGTTATTCTTGGATCAGGACCAGGCGGATACGTCGCCGCAATTCGTGCCTCTCAACTTGGACGCAAGGTTACCATCGTTGAAAAAGAATCGCTCGGTGGCGTCTGCCTGAATTGGGGCTGTATCCCTTCCAAAGCAATGATCCGCTCAGCACAGCTCTTTCACGATATGCACCGCGCTGAAGAATTTGGCTTTGGCGCAGTTCACCCGACCGTTGATTATCCTAAAGTACAGGGCCGTTCACGTGAAGTTGCTGGAAAACTGTCAGGTGGGGTCACCTATCTAATGAAAAAAAATAACGTTGAAGTGCTGATGGGCACAGGTAAAATTCTAAAGGGCAACAAGCTCGCAGTTACCAGCTCACAAGGACAGGTTTCTGAACTTAGCTATAAAGATCTGATAATTTCTACCGGCGCTCGAGCGCGCCCACTCCCTGGTGCAGATATAGATGGTGAATTTTTTCATAATTACCGCACCCTGCTTGAATGCAAAAAACAGCCTAAGAAAATGCTTATTATTGGAGCAGGTGCCATCGGCATGGAGTTTGGCTATGTGCTGAGCACGCTCGGGACTCACGTCACTATTGTAGAGATGCTTGACCAAATCCTTCCAGTTGAAGACACAGAGGTTGCACAGGCGCTAGAAAAAAGCTTTGTAAAACGTGGCGTGGTGATTAAAACTGGTGTCACCGTGCATGACCTCAAAAAATCTGCCACAGGTGTGAGCGCAACTATAAAGGGTAAAGACGGCGACGAGCAGTGGAGCGGAGATACCTGCCTGATTGCGATTGGTTTTGTTGCGAATGTCGAAAATATCGGCCTTGAAGATGTTGGCATTCAGTTAATTCGTGGCTCTATTAAGGTCGATGAGCTGATGAGAACTTCTCTCGCTAATCACTATGCGATTGGCGACGTCGTCGGGCCACCACTCCTAGCCCATGTCGCCAGTCATGAGGGTATTGTTGCTGCTGAAGTTGCTGCGGGCAAGTCAAAGCATCCGATGAAATATGATAATATTCCAGGCTGCACCTACTGCCAACCACAGGTAGCCTCGATTGGACTCACCGAACGCGCTGTTAAAGAAAAAGGGATAAAATACCGCGTTGGCAAAATCCCCTTCTCGGCAATTGGTAAAGCAATCGCCCTAGGTGAGCCAGAGGGATTTATCAAAGTAATTATCGATCAAGATGTGGGCGAGGTACTTGGCGTTCATATCCTACACGCAGAAGCATCGGAGCTCATTTCTGAAGCAGCAATAATTCGCTCACATGAGGGAATAGCTGCAAGTGTTGTTGATACAA
>JBGSSQ010000283.1:0-2573 GCA_041736975.1 Gammaproteobacteria bacterium | reverse complement strand
CAACTGGCACTTGCCAAGGGCCTACCATTTGATCACGTGATACTAATCCAGTGACAGAACGATCCGCGATGGTAATTAAAAATCGATGACTGGCTACCGCAGGAAAACGTAGAATGTTGTGTAAGGTTTTTTCTAAATCATCCGTTTGCATCACCAATTGTTTGCCGCTTATGTCTTCGCTGTTAACATCGCGCTTTAAACGCGGTGGTTTTGCAAATAAGGTTTCCATCGCTAAATGAACAGCATTATTCTTCGATGCCGTATCTTCTACTGTTAATTGTTTTTCTAATTTGGCTTCCCCCACTACTGCAAGCGGACAACGTTCTCTTTGCGCTATGGCTTGAAGTTTAGCGACATCTTCGCGGCGTACAGCCAAAACATAACGCTCTTGCGCTTCATTACACCAAAGTTCCATTGGAGATAAATTAGGATCCGCTTTGGGAATGGCGTTCAAATCAAATACCGCGCCACGATCACTATCATGCACTAATTCAGGCAAAGCATTGGATAAACCACCAGCACCTACATCATGGATGGAGATAATAGGATTATTGTCACCCAGCGCCCAACAACGATTAATCACTTGCTGACATCGTCGCTCCATTTCTGGATTGGCACGCTGAACCGAAGCAAAATCTAAATGAGCAGATAACTCATCACCTGATTTTGAGGAAGCAGCACCACCCCCTAAACCAATGAGCAACGCTGGTCCACCTAAGACAATTAATTTCATTCCAGGTTCAATAGATTGTTTTTTCACTTGATTTTCACGGATGTTACCAAGACCACCCGCAATCATAATCGGTTTGTGATATCCCCAGGTTTTACCTTGTACCGTCACTTCAAAAGTTCGAAAATAGCCGGTTATTACTGGTCTACCGAATTCATTGTTAAAAGCGGCAGCGCCAATAGGACCCTCTAGAATAATCGATAATGCCGAGGCAATATGTGCTGGCGACGTCTCCACGGTTTCCCAAGGCTGCTGGAAATCCGGCAAGTGCAGATGGGATAAGCTAAAACCCACTAACCCAGCTTTGGGTGTGGCGCCTCGCCCTGTAGCGCCTTCATCGCGAATCTCTCCGCCGCTGCCGGTCGCAGCACCAGGATGTGGGGCAATGGCTGTAGGGTGATTGTGCGTTTCTACTTTTATGACGATACCCATGGGCTCGGGGTGGTAACCATACTGCCCTGTCAATGGATCACTCCAAAACCAATCAGTGAGAGGGCCAGTGAGCACGGCGCAATTATCGCTGTAAGCCGTTAAAATGCCACCGGGATTGACTGCATAAGTATGACGTATCATATCGAATAAACTGGCGGATTTTTTTTCGCCATTAATACACCACTCGGCATTAAATATTTTATGGCGGCAATGTTCTGAATTTACTTGTGCGAACATCATCAACTCTGTGCAGGTTAAATTTCGCTGTTGCTCTTGTGCAACTTGGACTAAATAGTTTATTTCTGCTTCGGTTAGTGCCAGGCCTAGTGAATCATTAGCCTGCTGTAGGGCAAGAGAACCTTTTGATAATATATCGACCTCAGGATCGCTTCTTTTTTTGCCATGTTGAGATTGAACTGCGCTGCTTTCTGCTGATGAAAACATTGAGAGCTCATCCCAACTCCACAGTACTGATTCTGTCATTCGATCTGCTAGAATTTCTGCTATCTTGTCACGTTCTATGGCTGATAACGTTGGTGATGATAAGGCTAAGTAGTATGCGACGCCCATTTCAATGCGTTCTATGGGTAGGCCACAGACTTGTGCAATGTCAGTGGCTTTGGATGACCAGGATGAGAGGGTGCCGATGCGGGGTAGGACTATGACACACTGGGTGTTTATTTCTGGGTTGCCGCGCTGCGCTCGCAATGACTGAGGGAATGACGGGGGGAGAGCTTCCGAGTTTTCAGGCGTATTTAAAACTGCGCCTTCAAGTAATGCTTGTAGTCCCTCTTGTTGTTGCTCGGAAAATGATGCTTGGGTAAAAACCCAGTAAACGGTTTCAGACTTCATGGCCGCAATAGCGGGGACCTCAGTGCACAATTTTTGTTGCAATTGCGCTAACTGAAACGCCGTTAAATGGCCAGGTCGTCTGTATGTGTGCATTAATCCTCCAAGGATAATAAAGTCGCATTACCACCTGTAGCGGCTGTGTTCACAGATAATGTGCGCTCCACACACAGGCGCGGTAAATAGTGTGGGCCGCCAGCTTTAGGGCCTGTGCCGGATAAACCTTCACCGCCAAAAGGTTGCACACCTACCACGGCGCCAATCATGTTGCGATTGACATAGGTGTTGCCCGCGCGGATGTTCTGTTGAATGAAGTTCGCCGTGCTGTCAATTCGTGTATGTATACCCAGTGTTAAGCCATAACCCGTTTTATTGACAGCTTCTATTATCGCTGGCAATTCTTTGGCACTATAACGGATCACATGCAAAATGGGCCCAAACACTTCTCGCTCTAGCTGGTCAATGCTATCGATTTCATACGCACAGGGCGCGAAAAAAGAACCCTCTAGTGTCTGCTGTTCATCAAGCGGCACACGATAAATGAGTCGACCTATTTTTTCTA
>JBGSSQ010000250.1:0-8949 GCA_041736975.1 Gammaproteobacteria bacterium | reverse complement strand
TCATATTCTGTGATAAGGCTTTCTTCTAAGGTGGAGACGCGGTCTTGTTGTAGGTGAATATTGTCAAGGGTATTTATCACTTTAATGACGATATAGGCTCCACCAACGGAAATACCCAAAATGTAGGCTGGCCCAAGCTCGATGGTAATACCTAAAGCCATGACGGCTGCAAGGATACTCAATGTTGAGCCAAAACCATCATAGGCCGTTGATAAGAAGGGAAGTGGGATTGCAACATCTTTATAGCTACCTGACAAGTAACTAGTCGCTAACTTGCGATCAAGAACTTCTAATTCTTTGAGTCTTAATTCGTTCATTCTAACTGATATCCTACTCAGTCGACAAAAATATGCTGGCGTATCGCTAAACAGAAAGTATTTTTGTACTCTAGCATAGGCTTAAGCAGGATTCAATCTTGCAGTATTATCCACAGTTTATATGACAATTTAGCACAGTGATCCTTTGTCATACTAAATGGGTATGTCTGCGGGCATGGGGCGCTGTAACGCATTGATATATATGGGAAAAATGACGTGATCAAATATTGAACAATTTGTTGTGAACCCTGATAGGTTGAGAGAATAGCCTGGTTATTCTAGTGTTATCCACAATGTTATCCACAGGTTCTGTGAGTAACTTTGGATTACATTTAGAAACAATTAGTTAGGTAACTCTATGTAAGGGAAACTTGACCGTAACCACTAATCCAGAGCCTTCTGCAGGTTCTTTGAGCTCAATTTCTGCGGCATGTAATTCTACAATTTGTGCAACGATACCTAAACCTAAACCGGTGCCTTGAGCCTTGGTACCCAACACTCTGAAAAAACGTTCAAAGACTCGTTCTCGTAGCTCAAGAGGTATGCCAGGCCCATTATCCGCTACAATCAAATTTGCCGTAGTATCAGTTCGCTCTACAAAAATTTCAATAGAACTATTGCAAGGACAATAACGTATAGCATTATCAACAAGGTTCCTGATTAAAATACCAATCGCAGCTTCATTACCTGGGATGACAGTGTGATTTTCTCTAGCAATTAATTCTATATCGGTATTTTTTTCTATCGCATGCGGAGCAATTTCAGCTATTTGTGTACGTGCCGCTACAACTAAATCTACATCTTCAAATTGTTGTAAAGTCGCTTGTGGAACCATACGGCTCATCGTCAATAATTGCTGTACAACGTGACTACTACGATCCACACCAATAAGAATATTATCAAGAGCATTTCGTAACTCAACAGGATCTTGAATATTTATAGCAACTTGTGTTTGTGTTTTTAAAGCGGCTAAAGGTGTGCGTAGCTCATGAGCAGCATCGGCAGCAAAGCGTTTTTCACGATCAAACGCATCTCGCAATCGTACGAATAATTTATTTAGCTCATCAATTAAAGGTTTAATTTCAGAAGGGATAGTTTCTATATTGACGGAATCAAGTGAGCTAGGTGTTTTTTGACGTACTTCATTAGCAACTTGACGTATACTATCAAGACCACGCCCCACAATAATCCAAATTAAAATGCCTAAAAACGGGTAAGTAATTAACATAATTAAAATAGAGTCTTGTGTTACACGGCCTTCCAATTCTTCACGAAAATCACTGCGCTCACCAACATCAATACGCAAACCAGTTTCTAGATCGACATTAGTGAAAACATGCCACAATTGTCCCTCAACCCAATTAGTGCTAAATCCTGAAAGATTTTTGGAGAGTGCTATCAGAGGAGCAGAATGAGACTTAAGTATTAATTTATGATCTTTATCCAAAATCTGAAATTGAATTAATTCGTAAGAATTGCCAAACATTTTTGTGCGTGTTTTGCGATAATAATCTTTAGCTACTTCAGGTAGGCGATCAATTTTTTCTTGAATTATTGTGAGGTTACTTTTGTTAGAACCATCGCCTATAAAGGATTGAATAGTCAGTGCAGCAAAAGTTAATTGTGCATTCAAATGACGCTGTAAATCTTTATGTTCGAGAAATAAATTACCTATGATAGCCAGCGAGGTGATTAAGGTGATACTCAACAATAAATTGATGAGTAAGAATGTTCGAATCGAAGGAGTCATTTAGGCTTATCAACCATGTACCCCACGCCGCGTATTGTTCTAATTAGATTCGTTCCAAATTTTTTACGCAAATTATGAATATGGACTTCAAGGGCATTACTATCAATTTCATCTCCCCATCCATACAGTGAAGAGGTGAGGTGTTCACGTGACAAAACACGTCCTGCGTTTTCAACCAACTTCAACAGTAATACAAACTCTCTTCTGGAGATTTTGACATCCTCGTCGTTCAAGTAAACGGTATGAGCTGCCGGATCGATAGTGATGTTGTCATAAGTGAGTTTAGGCTCTGCACGAGAGGATGTGCGGCGTTGTAAAGCACGTATTCGAGCACACAGTTCATCTAGATCGAATGGTTTAACGATATAATCATCAGCGCCCGCATCCAATCCCTTCACTCGGTCTTCTACTGTTTCTCTTGCCGTCAAAATCATGACGGGAGTTGTCACGCTTTTACCGCGCACCGTTTTGAGAACATCCAAGCCTGATTTTTCTGGTAGACCTAAATCGAGTACTACAATATCAAATGTCTCGCTTTCAGAGAGAAGTGCTCGTTGAGCAGAGAGCCCATCAGTAACCCAATCCACCGTGTAGCCGTATTGCACTAGCCCATCTTTCACTACCTTGCCTAACATTTCATCGTCTTCAACAAGTAAAACACGCATATCTTCTCCTCAACTTGAGTGTAATTCTTAAGTTAGGCCTATTATAGCCATCAAACCAAATGAAGGCTAGTACCTAAATTACCGAACAGAAGCAACCGCTTAAGCCCGAAGCGCCTTATGGGTCGCTATAGCCAAATCCTAATAATTATAATTATAGCACATATTTTAGCTAACATTTTAGGTCTTTCGGGTGATAGCGAGTGAGCAGGGGAGTAGACAAAAATATTTTAGCGCAGGACATGAAAATTGGACAAATCTAAGCTATGCTATAAGGTATTGTTAGACTCATTGACCAGAGAAGGGATCCACATGACTGCTGAGAATGCAAGAAATCGCAACAATATCATTGATGCTGTTATTAAATTGGCCAAAAAAAGCTTCGATGCTGACCAGCTCGCACTTTTGACTACCTTCATCAAGCAATACTTTTCAAATGTTCCATTAGAAGATCTAGAGTCTAGAACAATTGAAACGCTCTATGGCATGGTTGTCACACACTGGAGCATTATTTTTCAACGTGGCGCAGACGAATGTAAAATTCGTGTGTTTAATCCGTCTGAGAAAGAAGATAGTTGGCAGTCTGACATGACTGTCATAGAGGTGAATCAAGATGATACGCCTTTCCTCGTCGACTCCATGCGAATGGAGCTCAACCGTTTGGGGTATACCACCAACCTGATCATTCAACTTGGTGGTATGCAAGTGAGACGCGATAAAAAGGGTCAGATTACTGAAGTCTTATCTTTCGAGACTCTTGCCGAAGATGTTATTCTTGAAGCGCCCATCTATCTAGAAATTGATAAGGAAGTTGACCCTATCAAACTTACCTCTATAGAGGAAAGCTTACACCGAATTCTCAAAGATGTAGCCATAACGATTAGTGACTGGGAGACCATGCGCAACAGAGTCTATGACGCCATCGGTGATCTAGACAAAGAAGAATTACCCTTGGATCACGATGAAATTGACGAAGCCAAAGCCTTCTTGCACTGGTTAGTAACGGATCATTTTACCTTCTTAGGCTATAGAGATTACAATCTTTGCGTCCGCGGCAAAGAGATCGTCCTGGAGATTGTTCAAAATTCTGGGCTTGGTGTCTTACGTGACGAAAGCAAAAGTAAAAACACACGTAAACTCTCTGAACTCCCTCCTGAAGCTCGTCAACAAGCACTATCTAGCGACATTTTGATTATTTCTAAAACAAATACACGTTCAACTGTACACAGGCCAGTACATACCGATTATGTGGGGGTAAAACGATTTAATAACAAAGGTGAAATTATTGGCGAGCGCCGATTTATTGGCCTTTATACCTCAGATGCTTATCATGATAATCCGCAAGATATTCCTTTACTACGACGTAAAGTCGGTTTGATTTTAAAAAAATCCGGTGTTTTTCATCATGGTCATGCTGCAAAAGCTCTGATGAACATATTAGAAAGCTTCCCGCGTGATGATTTATTTCAAGGCTCAATTGATGAATTGAGTGAGATGGCACTAGGCATATGGCATTTACAAGAACGTCGAAGAGTTCGACTGTTTTTACGCAAAGATGCCTACAATCGCTATGTCTCATGTTTGGTCTACATTCCTCGTGATAAATTTAACACCAGTCTAATCAACCGAATGCAAGATCTGCTAATGCAGGAGTTTGGCGGAACGGAAGTTACTTATACGCCATTTTTCCCTGAATCTATCCTGGCACGCATTCACTATGTTATTCGCACCGATCCCAAAAAGAAAGTGCTAAACTTTGACACTAAGTTGATTGAAGATAAGCTAGTTCAACTTGCCCAAACTTGGTACGACAAACTGCGACTTAGAATGATAGAAAAGTTTGGTGTAGAGGAAGGTGAAAAGTTAGTAAAGCTTTATAGACAAGCATTTTCAGCTGGCTATAGAGAGGCATTTAAATCGAGTTCGGTTCTCTATGACATCAATCATATTGAAGATTTGCGCACGAAAACTGATTTAGCGATGACGTTTTATAGACCAAATAATGCTGATCCCGGGGTATTACGATTGAAAACGTTCCGATATGACGAAAATATCCCGCTCTCTGATGTTATTCCCATGCTGGAGTATATGGGATTAAGGGTGCTCAGTGAGCAACCCTATCAGCTTCAAGTAGGAAATCGAGCTGTATGGCTGAATGATTTTCTAATGTATTATCCTGAAACACACCCCATCGATGTTGATAGAGTACAAGATCGTTTCCAGGAAGCTTTCTATAAAATCTGGACCGGTATAGCAGGAAATGACAGTTTTAACCGCCTTGTGTTAGCTGCAGAATTAAATTGGCGTGAAGTCGGCGTGTTGCGTGCCTATGCCAAATATATGCACCAGGCCAGATTCTTGTTTAGTCAACATTACATCGAGGAAGCATTTACCAATAATCCTGGCATTGCAAGACTCATTATTGAATTTTTCCACGAGCACTTTGATCCTCAACTTGAAAAAGGACGCTCTAGCAGACTGATACAAATACAAAAAAACATTCTGAGTGCCTTAGATCATGTCATCAGCTTAGATGAAGAACGTATCTTTAGCCGGTATGTTGCATTAATTAAAGCCACATTGCGTACAAACTACTACCAAGTAACATCCGATGGTGAGCCTAAAGACTACCTTTCACTAAAATTGGATCCTACAAAAATCCCCGATTTGCCCCTACCCTTACCGATGTTTGAAACCTTCGTATTTTCAAGCCGATTTGAAGGACTGCATCTTAGAGATTCAAAAATTGCTCGTGGTGGCATTCGCTGGTCCGATCGTCGGGAAGATTACCGCACTGAGGTCTTAGGTCTCAAGAAAGCACAACAAGTCAAAAATGCGATTATTGTACCCTCTGGTGCCAAAGGTGGCTTTTATCCTAAACAGCTTAAGATAGATGGCACAAGAGAAGAAATTATGCAAGAGGGCATAGCGTGCTACCAAAATTTTATTCGAGGGCTTTTGGATCTGGTTGACAATCTTGTCGATGGTCAAGTGGTCACTCCTGCGAATACCGTGCGTTACGATGATGACGACCCCTACCTTGTTGTTGCTGCTGACAAAGGAACAGCGACTTTCTCTGATATTGCTAATGCCATATCCGCAGAATACCACTTTAGTTTAGGAGATGCTTTTGCATCAGGTGGATCTGAAGGGTATGACCACAAAAAGATGGGCATCACCGCGAGGGGAGCATGGGAATCTGTCAAGAGCCATTTCCAAGAGATAGGGGTCGATACACAAAAGCAAGAATTTACCGTTCTAGGCATTGGTGATATGGCGGGTGACGTGTTTGGCAACGGACTACTATTATCCAAACATATCAAATTGGTCGCTGCCTTCAATCATATGCATATTTTTCTCGATCCTTCCCCAGATCCAACATTAAGTTTTAATGAACGTCAACGATTATTCAATTTACCCCGGTCTCAGTGGACGGATTATGATGCTACCTTAATTTCTAGAGGCGGAGGCGTTTATGCACGCAGTGCTAAAGCAATTAAACTATCAGCTGAGGTTCAAGCATTACTCGGTACTGATGAAGAGGTAGTCGAACCGAATTTACTCATTAGAATTATGTTGAAGTCCAAAGTAGATCTTCTTTGGAATGGCGGTATTGGAACCTACGTAAAATCGAGCATAGAAACGGATGCTAACGTGGGTGATCGTGCCAACGATGGGCTACGTATCAATGGCAATGAATTACGTTGTAAGGTCGTCGCTGAAGGAGGAAACCTCGGTTTCACTCAACTTGCGCGCATTGAATATGCCTTAAATGGTGGCCGCATCAACACTGATTTCATTGATAATTCGGGTGGCGTAGACTGCTCAGACCATGAAGTCAATATTAAAATATTGTTGGATCAACTGGTCTCCAACAAGAAAATGACACTCAAGCAGCGCAGTGAACTGTTAGCCAGTATGACAGAAGAAGTTGCTGAACTCGTTCTCTTCAATAACTATAGACAAGCACGTGCGATCTCACTTGCTGTGAAGCAATCCACCGAGTATTTAGAATTATATCGTCAATACATGGATTTTTACGAACAGAATGGTCGGCTACCACGTTCATTAGAGTTTCTACCGGATGATAAAACGCTCAATGACCGAAAAGCTGAAGGCACGGGTTTGACCAGACCGGAAATAGCCGTATTAATTGCTTACAGTAAAATCATATTGAAAGAGCAAATTCTGTCTACTGATTTAACCAGTGACTCTAGCTTGACCCACTATGTGGAATCAGCATTTCCCAAACCTCTAAGCAATAAATATCATGATGAAATGGTAAATCATCGACTGAATAGGGAAATCATTGCTACACAACTGAGTAACGATTTGGTCACTAACCTAGGTGTAACCTTCACATATCAAATGCAAGATGAAACAGGAAGATCCGCTCAAAGTGTTGTGCGCGGATATGTTGCATCAAGTGAAATTTTTGGTATGAGCAAATATCTCGCTGCGATCCAGTCATTAGAGCACAAAGTCTCCGCTGACATTCTGCATCAAATGACCATCGATGTCAGCCAATTGATTCGACGCGCAACGCGCTGGTTTTTGCGAACCCGCCACGTTCGAGCCGATATTCAGGAAACAATCGATCACTTTAAAAAGCCTTTAGAAAAGCTGACAGTGGCTATACCAACCTTACTCACTGGACACTCTAAAAAAGACTTCCTCAGCAGAAAGCAACATCTAATAAACTCTGGTGTACCAGCTGAGATTGCTGAGCAGTTTGCAATGACGCGAGAGCTCTATTCGCTACTGAATATTATCGAAGCGGTGAGTGGTCACAAAGCCAGTATTTTAAAAGTGGCAGCATTGCACTTCACACTCATCGATCGACTTGATTTAGCTTGGTTTAGAGAGCAGATCAATGCTTATCCTATTACCAACCACTGGGCTGTATTAGCACGTGCTGCATTTAAAGCGGATTTAGATACATTAATTCGTGCACTCACCATTAGTGCTATTCCGGAGCAAACCAAAGATGTTGATGTTAATCAGCATTTGAAATCCTGGTTTGTTAACAAGGCAGCACAGATTACACGATGGGAAGGCATGATCGCTGAGTTACGCAACAGTGCAACCCATGAGTTTTCTATGCTCACGGTGGCCATGCGTGAATTAATTGAATTATCGCGCACGAATGGAACTGAACTATAAGGAAGATACGGTATGGTTATGACATCAAAGTTGACATGTGAGTTTGCCTTCAAATCTCATTATCAAACAGTGGACGGCGTGAAAATCCATTATGTTGATGAGGGAGCGGGGGATCCAATCGTTTTTTTACATGGCGTACCCACTTGGAGTTACCTGTGGCGAAATGTCATTCCTACTGTTGCCCAAAATGCGCGCTGCATAGCTCCTGATCTAGTCGGGATGGGATTATCAGATAAACCCAATATAGCATACACACTCGCTGATCATCTTCATTATATCACCCAGTTTCTGAATGCACTGAATTTAAAAAATATCACCTTAGTGATGCACGGCTGGGGTTCAGTCATTGGCTCACACTATGCGATGCAACATGAGTCTCGTATTAAAGGACTTGTTTTTTACGAGTCTCATATACGGCCCCCATTGGAGTCAGATACACTATCACTCCCCATCCAG
Source organism: Gammaproteobacteria bacterium (assembly GCA_041736975.1). Taxonomy (GTDB): domain Bacteria; phylum Pseudomonadota; class Gammaproteobacteria; order JAIEPX01; family JAIEPX01; genus JAIEPX01. The sequence continues at coordinate 601 of JBGSSQ010000250.1, read as the reverse complement.
CAATTTTTGTCACTGATTCGTGATGAACAGCACGGTTACGAGGAAGTAATTGAAAATAATTATCTAATAGAAACACTTTTACCTAGTGGCTTGATTCATGATTTAAGTGAGGCAGCGATGAATCAATACCGCAGACCTTTCCCCACACCAGAATCGCGTAAGTCTCTTTTGCAGTATGTTCGTGATTTCCCTAAAGGCAATGGTGAACCTAAATCAACGGTTGATTTCATCCATGACTATTCCGAAAGACTGAAACAATCTCTCGTGCCCAAATTAATGTTTTATGGAATACCTGGGTTATTAACTACAATAGCCGATGTGAAGTGGGCAAAGGACCATTTACCTAACCTTGAAATTGTCGATTTAGGTGAAGCCCTTCACCTAGCACCTGAATCAGCCCCGCTGCTATTTGCGAATGAGCTGGTAGAGTGGTACGAAAGAATTCCAGTTAGCCATAAAATTTAAAAAAACAGGCCTCCATCCTTGACCTCCCAGTAAAATTGTGTAAGATTCTTTAGAGTTTCACGTCACTATAAAAGGATTTTACGTATGAGGACATCTGCTTCCAAGGCACTAATTAGTGCTATGGTATTTTCCCTAT
>JBGSSQ010000246.1:0-3086 GCA_041736975.1 Gammaproteobacteria bacterium | reverse complement strand
CATACTCCCAGTACGTCCACCCTCTTCACTGAAATTTTGGTCATCCAGATCACCACCGCCCTGACCTTTTGGGGTTGAAGAACAAGCGCCGAGCATCAAAACACCCGCAACCATCACACCAGCAACCAGCCATTGAGCTTTTTTCATAACATTCTCCAAATTAAGTTAACACAATCAGCGTTTCCGCTGAACTTTTCAAAGTGAGGCACCGCCCCACAAAAAAACCAAACACCAAGACGCTATAGTATAGAGATAGCCTGTCTCAGATTTTTCAGCGCCCCCACAATAGTGCTAAACGAGGGCACAATTAAGTTGTTGACCAAGCCGGTTCACGCACATCACCTTCCTGTGCTGGCAGACGCAGCTGCACTCTACCATCAATAGAAACCATACCCAAAACCTGACGCCCATTATGTCGGGTAGCATAAAGTAACATATCGCCATTAGGTGCCACGCTGGGTGATTGATCACGGTCAGAATCAGTCAAAATCTCAAAGCGATTATTGGATAAATCCAGACGAGCAACAGAAAATTGATTATTCTCATGATGCAACATTACCAGTGATTTGCCATCAGGTGTAAAAACCGCGCTGGCATTGTAATGACCATTATAAGTCAACCGCTTAACTGAACCACCCCAGGGGCTAACTTGATAAATTTGTGGGCCGCCACCACGATTCGAGGTGAAAATAATACTTTTACCATCTGGCGACCAACGAGGCTCGGTATCAATAGAAAAACCCGTCGTTAGTGGCGTCAATTGATTATTAGCTAAATTCATTACATAGATTTTAGGTACGCCACTTTTGGAAAGTACCATAGCCAGTTTAGAATTATCAGGCGACCACGCTGGCGCACCGTTAATACCAGGAAAAGCGGCCACAACATGGCGCGATCCATTAGCCACTGCTTGTACATAAATCGACGCACGCTGTCCTTCAAAAGAGACATAGGCTAATTTACTGCCATCTGAAGACCAACGTGGTGACATAATGGGCTCATTTGAGCTAAGTAATTTTTGCTGGTTATACCCATCAGCATCCGCCACCATTAGGTTAAAGCGACGACCAGATTTTCCGGTATTCTCAATGAGGACATAGGCAATATGAGTTGAAAAAACGCCTCTTTTGCCAATTAATTGCTCAAAAATTTGGTCACTGATGTGGTGGGCCAGTGAGCGTTGATCACGACCGTCCGCGGCAAAGGTTTTGTCCATTAACACACCTTTTTGGCCATAAATATCGATGAGTTGATAGGTCACTCTCACCTGACGGCCCATTTGCTCTACCTTGCCAATCACTAAATTATCCATACCAAGCCGCTGCCAAGATGCCTTATCTACATCTTGTTGCGCATGGGGTAACTGGGCAAGTTTATTTTTAGCTAAGACTCTAAAACGACCGCTGTAGGATAGATCCGCTGCGATGACATTGGCAATTGCGTTTTGACCACTAGGCTCTTCGCCAGCAAAAGGCACTATGGCAATGGGTATGGCACCATCAAAGCCTTGTGTTAGCTCTAAATCCAAGGCGGCCATGGTGGGTATCGCGGTGATGAGCCCTAGAGCTATACAACCCACTAACAATAATTTTCTCATTGACTTTTTCCTCACTAAAATACAGCCACTCCCACTACAAGTGGGCTCCACTGAACACCTACGTTTAGCCACGATTTAGCTTGTTAGCAGCGTTCAAATAGAAACAACGTTTGAATGAAAGTCACCTTAATTTGTAGCTTTTATTTATCATCTTACTGTGACCTGCTCCGGCCTAACTGTCAACCGTAATTCACGAAACTTATTAAACTTTTCAGGCTCCACAGGAACCGGTAAAGGTGACGCTTTCATCACCGCCGTCTGAGCCGAGCGATCCAACACTTCATCGCCGCTCGATTTTACCGTCTTCACGTCCAAGACAACACCCCCGGGCCCAAGGTGAATCAACAATTGGCAGGATAAATCTTTATTGGTACCCGCTGGCACCAGCCAATGATGAGCTATAGCACTGAGAATCATCACTTTATACTTGTCTATCTCACCCTGCATCGCTTGAGCCGCTACAGCGTTGAGCTGCTGCTGCTCCTCATGAAGTTGATCATTCATGGCTTTATCCATAGCCAACTGACGCTCTTTGGCTAATTTTGCGAGCGCACGCTTCTTCTCAGTAGCCTGTTTACTCTTAGCCTGGGCTTGCAATTGCTGTTGTTCTTTACGCAGCTGTTCATCCATGGCCTTAGCCATTTCAGCCTTACGTTTTTTGGTCAATTCAGCCAATTCTTGCTTCTTCTTGAGAGCTTCAAGTTTGGCCTTTTTCTGAGTTTCTAACTTGGCCAGTTTAACCGCTTCTTGCTTCTTCTTGGCTTCGGCCTTGAGTTTTTCTGTCTCAGCACGGAGCTTGTCTTGCTTCTGCTTCTCAGCCTCCGCGTGGAGCTTCTCCTGCTGCTGCTTCTCAGCCTCTGCCTGACGCGTCTCTTGCTGTTGCTTATCAGCCTCTGCTGCGAGTGCTTGTTGCTGTTTTAACTCTTCAGCAGCTACAGCCTTCTCAGATTTTGGTTCTACTTGTGCTAAATCAGGAGGGATGGGCTCAGGCTTAGGTTGATCCAAGGTGGCTTCCTCAACGAGAGGCTTTTCCTCCTCCAGCTGTTTTTGGGCCACCACCTCCTCATCTGTAGGTGTGGTTTGCATCGCTAGTTGCGACTGATCAATGGCAACCGCTTGCACAATATTAACGGCCATTTGTGTCTGCAACGGTGTTTTAAATGAGGGCAATGTAACAAACAGCCCCAAAAATAAGAGGACGTGTAGAGCTAAAGACGCCCCAAGAAAACGCCAAGGTAACTTTTGTTGTTCGACATTAGCCATGAGCTTTCCTATTAATCCAAAATCTCAAGTAACCTACCCCCAGAGCGCAACACAACTCAAACAGCCTTGAAGGCTACTTAACACGATAACCGGAGGCATACATTCTAACCCATTTCCACACGCTATTAAACTACGGGCATACGCTACATATTGATATACGCTAATTAGGGGAATTAGCGTTGATATTATGGATCAAATCCGACTGTGTATTTTGTTCGGAATGCTG
>JBGSSQ010000210.1:0-5739 GCA_041736975.1 Gammaproteobacteria bacterium | reverse complement strand
CTGACCCGGCCAAGCTGCCGCAAGCGGTGATCCCGCTAAGAGGCAGAAAGTTTGCGAAAACTATATTTTCTGTCGGCTGGAAACCCACTGCTGGTCCGAGCTAACCCTTAACCGGGAACTGCTCGCAAATAATGGCCTAATAGGTATGGCGTGGATATGAGAAGGCTCACCAGCAGAGACCAAATTTCCTTAGGGCCGTTGATGGGTTGGTTTTGTAGAGGCTCAAGTCTTGAATTTTTGACGATTGCCCACCTCTTGTTTCCATTGGCTCGCTCTAGTCGAGAGTGCTAATTGGGTCGCTAAAGCAACTCGAAAGGTGCTTTTAGCAGTGGCTAATCTTTTAAATTAGTATGGAGTAATGAGCGTATGAGCATGAAAATTCGTCCCCTTCACGATCGAATCGTGATATCTCGAATGGAAGAAGAGCGCACCACCGGAGGTGGCATCGTGATACCTGATTCTGCAACAGAAAATCTTATTCAAGGCAAAGTAGTTGCTGTAGGTACGGGTTAACTCTTAATCAGATCATTTCCCTTATTTTTTTTATTCACACCCTAAATTGGTAAGCGTTGGATTCTTGCTTGCCCTTGCCTCCTTTTCCTTTGCCCTCTCTGCTGTGCAAAAGAAAAAGGGACGAACCCGCTAATGGCGTCCGCCCCAGCAAAACTCCTCAAAAAGCAGGCTATTTGTTGGGAGTAATAATAACGGTGTTATCAACTCCCTGATCAACCACCTTCGCACCATACTTCTCATCCACAACGTTATCGCGGGATTCATCTGACAACAGTACGTCAACTAACTGTACCTCCCCCCGGTGGAGTAATCAACGCAAGGTTGTTCTCATATCTATTGTCGACGATATGATAGCCGCTTGCAGTGATCCGTATGCCACCCCCTCTAAGATTATCCACATTGCCGAACACAGTCACTCCAGCATTCTTTATCAGATTGTGAGTGATCAAAAAGTCAGCCGTATTACCTGTGAGCCGAAGACCAACGGTTCCGCCTTCGAATACATTATGGTCAATTACAATAGCATTGTTTTCGCCTTGAGCCGCAAAGGGTATGTAGGTACCGCCTAGCTGCGTAGGAGCCATTGATAAACGATTATGACTTATAGTCATCTTGTTGGCCACACCAAGGTTGACATCACCGATCACTCCAGCAAAAGTGTCTGTATCAAACTCATTAAGTGGCTCAGCAGTCATCAATCGATACAGATCCAAGCCTGTTAAATTACCATCACCCGGCCAGACCTGAAGATCCTCGTCTGTAACAGCACAGCCCCGACCATTAGCGGGCGGAGCCTGTGGGTTTGCCAAGCCCACTTGACCAAGGTTAGTGCCCGCATACAAACACTGACCTGAGCCATTACGTGGAATTGCAAACGTAGGCGCAGTGAGTTTTATCCAGCGGTTTGGTTCGCGATTAAATTGGCACCTACACTTTCATTGTGGGCTAGCCCCCTAAAAATGAGAGCCACCTCTTAATTAACCGATGAGAGGTAGTAAAATGATGAATGAACCAACACTGTCTAGGCTCAGAGGGCGTCGTAGCCGATTTTCAGCTCTTGAAAAAAACTAATGGGCCATCAATTAACATTGTTATGCACAAATCGCTATTAGCCGCTACCAAGCATAAGCATACTAGTACGCAACCAACAATAGTGAGTTATTTTTTAGGGGCATCTATTATGTTACTGATTACATTACCTTTATTTTGCTGCGCACTTTTTGACATAATTTGCTTTATTTTCTCCAAGTTATCACGCACATTTTTTTTGGCAATTTCAGAGGCTTTACATTCGCTTAGCTTTTCCAAAAAAAACGAGCAGGATTCGACGATTATTTCGGGTTGTTTTTTTTGCTTTTGGTATAGAACATTTATAGCATAGGCGCTTCTGTTTATGTACAAAAACTGATTATCTTGACCAACTAGTTTTTCAAAACATTTCAAAATATCCACACCAACAATATTACACACTGATTTGAACTCGGTAGATGTTGGCGATAAATTTGCAAAGCTTTTCGTAATGGTTATATGTTGGCTGTGAGATGACATAGACTGCGACAACATTTTCATTGTATTACTCAATAAAACGAACATATCGATCTGCCACTGACGCATTTTACCCTTATTATTAAAGTTTAAAACATTAATCATGAGAAAAGTAATTGCGTTCAACTGTAATTTTGCATCATCACCAACAACAGGAATGGATGTCGCGGTAACTCTCGCTAAAAAAGTTTTTATCATACTGACATATGGCATCCACATTATATCTAATCTTTCAAATTTTTTTAATCGTATAAATTCTTCACTGCGCTCAGTTAATTTTTTAAATACACAATTAATTTTATTGGTATCATAACCACGGCCCTTTATTAAAATCATTCTTTTGGTGTCATCATGTATTTCTTCAATTTCAGAATCTTTTACTGAAAGAATTCTTATTGTCGATAAATCAATCCACATCTGTGCAACATCCATGATGGTCTGATCAAAGAGCTCATTTAGTGGGGCTTGATCATACGCCTCTTGTATTGACTCTATATCACGCTTAAACGCTAAGGCTGCCTTAGCAGACATCTTGTCACAACGAGATAAATCGTTCATTTTCAATTGTAACTCTATGCTTAATTTTCCCAATGATTTATGTTTATGGAAAATAGCCGATGATGGTAATGTCTGTGTTATCATTAAAAGCCTTTCAACATAGTCTAGTTGTTTTTTCAGAGAATAATTAAAATCTTTTTTTGAGATCATTTCTTCATGTGCTTGCGCACCTAATTTTGACAACTTAATTATCTCTGAATCTACACCTCTAGAATCAATGGGAAAATATATTCCTTGAAAACCAAACTTTTCAAATAAAATATCACGAATAGAATCACCGAAAAAAACACCATCATAAATATTTTTTGTGCCATCATCTTTCGACTCTATTCCCCACTGAATTTGTTCTATGCTATCTAACTGAATATTATTATTGAGTTTATCTAACGAATACAAAATCATCATGTAATAAACAAACGCTGGTGATAATGATGCATGAAAATAGCCTAATCCGGAAAAGTTTAATTGCCACTCAGCTTCTGTTAAAAGTTTTTTCTGTATTTCTTCTAGCTTATGGTAAATATTTTCGAAAACAAAACTCAGCTGATCAAGCTTAGCTAACGGCTCTTTACTTTTTAAAAATAACGCAAACTGTTTATCTTGAGATGCCATAATGCTAAAGGTAAAAGGAGGATTATCAGAATATAAATCATCGAGAATGATATTTAAAAAAGGAACCGTGTAATTTATTACGATTTCGTTGCGCTCAATCAGCAGGCCAATTTCTTTTTCCACTTTAGTATTCATCAAATTAAAAAGTGTTTTTATTTCAGATTTATTTTCTAACTGAACACCTAGGGCATCGGCATCCTGAGATCGAACAGCTTGTCTAAGACTACCATTATCTCGCAGGGTGTTATTTAGCTCGCCCAACCTTTTGCCAATATGGTCACTAAACTTATTTAGAAAACCAACAAGTGATTGAATCACACCATCAAATTCAGAGTCTTTATTCATTATAAACCACCTTTAAATGCATTCTTAGCGCAAAAAAAGCCCTAGCATAATTAATTTCTAGCCATTTTAGCATGTATGCTTAACTGTTTCAACAAGCGACATATGCTAGGGTAACAAACCAGACATAACTGCAAATCTGCCATTTTAAAAATAGCGGCCCTAGTATTTATTTGTCACTAAAAATATATTCTTCTAACTAGAATATTTTTTTATTATCAATCACATTTAACTAAAATTTTATTTTGAAAAAATCATTAGCTCTCTTTTATATTTGAAAACAAAAAATTGTTAAATTATTATTTCACATATCAAATCAAACCATTTACTTCACATATAGCTTATTCTAACACTACACACCTTTAAAACTTTAACCTAACCATTATTGCAATTTAATATCTAAGTTAGTTCAGTAAAAAATCTCTTTACGAAATTATTTTCTAGATCACAGAAAACATTAATAACCGGATGCAATTACATTAATCGTTAAATTAAATAACACCAGAAAAAATCCAATTAAACACACTTAATTACATTCTCGCCTGTGAATTATTCATATGATTACTGTAATCAAGTTAACCGCTTTAAAATATCACGCTTCATTAATTTAAAATTCAAAATTCTTCGCCACAAAAGTGCGACATCACTTTAACAACAAAAAAACAGCATTAATCTTACTTCTCAATCATTTCTTTAATTCCACTATATTATAAAACTTATTGCGGTCCCCACTAAAAATCTTAAAATAAAAATCAGGATTTCATTGCCATAGAACACTGGAGCCGTGATTAATCTGATTGCAAAGCAAGCTTATTAACTTTATTTACCTTACCATTCCTCACTGAAGACCAGCGAACTGAATATCTAAAAGTTATTTTTTACAAACTGAAAGCTTAATTATTTTTAATTTTCAAACAACTACTTTCTTATCACTACAAAAAAGCTAATTGTTTTTCTGGAGTTTAGTTTCTCAAAGCCAGACACATTATGTGTTAATCTAAAGCAGATTAACACGGTAATTTAAATGTCTTCTGACATGGGAAAGGTGATTTAAACCTTTAATTTTTCAGTTTTTGCACGCAACTAATTTTTTATTGCGCAGCTAAAACTAAACGTCCAAGTTTACAACATCAAGGGCATTACTTTCTATAAATGCTCGACGCGGCTCAACGGCATCACCCATTAATGTTGTAAAACATTCATCAGCGGCGACTGCATCTTCAATTCGCACTTGCATCATACAACGCGTCTCTGGATCCATTGTCGTTTCCCATAGCTGTTCCGGGTTCATTTCACCAAGACCTTTATAGCGCTGAAAGGAGAACCCTTTGCGCGCTTCATCTATAAGCCAATTAAAGGCCTCTGAGAACGTCGCTATGGAGTTTTTCTTCTCCCCCCTCTGTATGTATGCACCTGACTCTAAAAGCCCGCGTATCTTGTTTGAGAACGCTGTAAACAACTGATAATCATGTGAAGCAAAAAAATCATGTCTCAAGGAGACGTTTTGTTCACAACCATGAGCCAAAATGGTGACGGTAGGAACGAATTCGCCTAGCTCCCCGGCATCCACAACGTCTATCTTGTAGGTCGCGTTACTGTCGTTATTGTGCGTTTGGTTCAGAAGCTGCTCAAGCAGCTGTTGCCCCCACTCTTCCACTCTGGATTTATTGGTTAATTGCTCCAAGTCTAATGCTGGCAATGTCAGTAATTGTTGCATAATGACTTCTGGATAACGTCTGTTAAGATATTTAATCTTCCGCTGTAACACGCGATATTCATTTGCAAGCGCATCTAGTGCGGTGCCAGAAATAGGTGGTGCGTGCTCACTGACATGGAGGCTAGCACCTTCCAAAGCAACTTGCTGAAGGTAATCCGCTAAAGCGTCATCATCTTTAATATATTGTTCTTGCTTACCTTTTTTCACTTTATACAAGGGTGGCTGCGCAATATAAACATGCCCACGCTGTATAATCTCAACCATTTGTCGGTAGAAAAAGGTCAGAAGCAGTGTTCGTATATGTGCACCATCGACATCCGCATCGGTCATAATAATAATACGGTGATAGCGTATTTTATCAGGGTTATACTCATCACGACCTATACCGCAGCCTAAGGCTGTAATTAATGTACCCACTTGGTCTGAAGAAATCATTTTATCAAAGCGCGCTT
>JBGSSQ010000162.1:0-4493 GCA_041736975.1 Gammaproteobacteria bacterium | reverse complement strand
TTTTCGACGCAACACATACTCAGGGTTAACACTCATTTCAGAAGCCATTATAGCAAATAACAAGGAGATTGTTGCCTATTTCTTCAGTCTAGAGCAAGCACCTAAAGAAATAACCATTTTTGATCTTGTCTACTTTATCAGCATCGACACACAGACAGACGTGTTTGTGCTAGTGAAAGATTTTATTATTAAACATTATGGATATGAATATTTTCTTGCGCTTAGCCATGGAAATAAAGATTTAGTGAGCTTAGAGCCGATTGATCCAAAATACTTTCGCTTTATCAAAATGACAGACTTAAAACAATATACTGTGCCCACCATCGATGAAGCTCTTCCAGGTCTCTGTGGACTCAATATCCATGATTCAGGACTGGTAAACCTCATGATTCATTGTCTTGGCAATTTACCTGTTGCTTACTTTGTGGCAAATCGATTTGATGATCTCGTTAAGACAATAGACAGACTCAAAAAATTGACCATCCTGTGTTCAGGTTTAAATAATGAAAAAAAAGTACAACATTATCAGTTAATATCGTCAATTTGCTTGGAGGCAGGATATTGGCTACTTAAGAAAAACGAATTCCAGCACTCCATTAATCTCATCAATCTTGCCATAAACATTTACCGTGACATAGGCGAATATGACCAGATAAAAAAACAATTAACCACAGAAGAGAAAGACCAGTTTATACTGCAGCTCTATCTACATACAATAGAAATATCCGAGAGATTAAATAGCAATGGCGAATTTTATAAAAACAGTGTTTTTCTTAATAGAATTAAAGAGATATCCAATGTCATCGTCAGTGAAAAACAGGAGAGCCGTGTATACTCTGACTTGCTTACAATAGAACTATGCCATGCCTACATTATAAGAGAAAAACTCAAATATCCTTATACGAACCTGATAGAGATACTTTCTCCCACTAATATCATACACCAACTACCACAAAAACATTTTGAAAGAACCATGAATGTTATTTCAACAATCATGATATGCCTGGAATCAGGCATCAGTAGAAATGACAAAGAATCTGATTGCTATAACAGACTCCTTTTGCAAGATTCAATAGAAAAAATAAGTATACGGCGTCTACTAACCAAAAAAATAGATTCTAAAGAAAATCTCATTAGCGAGCTAGAGGAACTCAACAATGACAAAATGTATTATTTTATTAAGCAGCTAGGAAAATCTGATCTTGACGGCAGAATGCACACTAATAAAATCAAGCCTCACTTAATTCGCTACCTTATAAAGCAGATAGCCCCTAAAAAAATCAGTAGTATACCCGACAGTGAGTCCATCAGATTTCTTATGGAAACCTTTTATCTCACACCCGATACGCTGATCACAAAAGGTAAACACTCTGGCTTAACATTACTACTGCTCGCTTGCAAATCAAAAAAGAACTTGTCCGTAGTTGAAAAATTCTTGACCACAATGGACGGAGACGTTAATCAGCTTGCTCTTCATGGAGCAGAAAAGGGGCAATCAGCACTAGCCTTCGCCTGCACATCAGGCAGTTTAAACATAGTAAAGTTATTAATAGAACACGGCGCCTTACCTAATAATAGATGCAATTCTCCACTTAATCTTTCTCTAGTCAATAAGCATACTCACATCGCTCAACACTTAGTCGATACTCAATGGACGGAAGCAATTGATGTCCATCAACCTCATGGGGAATTTTTACCCATTCACTTAGGAGCAGAGCATGGGGATTATAAACTAGTAGCACGGTTGATCAATCTAGGCGCTGATCCGAATGCGAGCACTAAAAAGGGGATGACCCCATTACATATCGCATTACTCAAAACAGGTGATATCTCTGAGAACATAATTCGTTATTTGCTACTAATTGCAAAAGTGTCTATCGATACAATGTATCAAGGAGAATGCCCTTTGTTTTTAAGTGCACGCATGAACAATATTACCGCACTTAGGATAATATTGGAGAAAAGAAATGTTTCACCCAATATCACCACTATCAGCGGTCCGTATCAAGGCCACACCCCACTGAGTATCGCTATACAGGAAGGTAAAAAAGAAGTCGCACTATATCTTCTAGAAGTAAATGGTATTGATTTATTAACCACAATACGTACAAAAGAGGCAAAATCATCTTACTCAATAATCGAGCTGGCAGGTAATGGACTATTAGCCAATAGCAACCCAGACCAACTTACCATCTATCATGCTATTCAAGCCCATTTGATCAATAATGATCCCAGCCAGGCCAGAAAAGTCACTTCTCGATTGATCATTAAAAATAAAATAAAGCTACTAATTCATTGGAAAGCTTTTTTACTATCTGAGCTTTGTGTTGACCCAAAGACTGGGGATGGACCACTTCATATAGCCGCTAAAAAAGGCCACCATGATACATTAGCCACATTACTAGACACAACGAAAATTGGGATTGATCCTTACACTACTAATGACGATGGGGATTCAGCTCTTCATATTGCTTGCTTGAAAAAAAGATTTGATATACTCAGCATCTTACTGAATTATAGTCTCAACCTTAATCAAACCAATAAAAACGGACAAACTCCCCTAGACATAGCCAGCCTAAAAAATAGCGAATCATGTTTAAAAGCACTATTAGATAGAGGTGCATTGACGAGAAAAGGCATACCCTTGCTAGAAACAGCGCTAGAATATGGTCAATACACACTAGCACAGATTTTATTAGCTAATATTTCCAGCAATGAAGAATGCGAAAAACTTAACACGCTATTACCACTACTTGTGAAGACCCAAAACGACTCTCTTTTTATTATTGCCACAGATAAAATCATCACATTCAATGCACAGCCTACTAAACTTTTAAGAGTTGCTGTAAAAGAAGCATCTGATAGCATGGTGAAATCAATGCTTAATTCTTACCAAAAACATCATGGTAATAATTCAGCCAAGCAAATAATCAATCAGCCAAGCTATGACGATACACAAAATACAGCAATGCATGAGGCTTGCCAGAGAGGCGATGCCAATATTATAAAAATATTACACTCAATGGGCGGCGATATTTTAAAAGAAAATAAAGACTTAATAACGCCTTTAAGCTTAATAGACGATACGCATCTAAAAAACAGCCTTAAGGAACAATCCACACCAGTGAAACCCACTAAACAACCCAGACCAAAACTTAAGCAAAGCACACATAAATCCCAGCGCACTACAAGCAATCTGATTAAAACAGAAGAAATTCAGCGTAAGCTAGCTGAAAAGCGTGTTAGCATTACAAAATCCACTCTGAAAAAGAGTAGTAACACACACGCCAGAAAAAATTCTTCTCCAGAAAAATCTATTGATATACAATGCTCAGCTGTAGAAGAACAGTCATTACACTCTAGCCCACAGTCTCCTCAGCCAACTACACCAAAAATGAGTGAACTCTCTCCTCTTGTAGGTAAAAGTACAAAATATCAGGATTGTACAGATGCTATAGAATTATCTCAAAAGCCACGAGAGCCAACAGAAAATGCTGGTATTACTGCGTTATTATCTAAAAGTCTCTCAGGCTTAATCAAGCCTACAAACACAATTCAGTGGTCTAGTTACCTAGACCGACCAACTGCTCAAAGTCACACTTCTACAATAATTGCGCCTACCCCTATAAAAAAACAACCCACATCAGCACCCATATTAGAATACAATTCAACTTATTTAGCAGATCAACCTGATCACGAAGTTCGACTTTTTGGACTCACAATCTATATTGAATATAAACTTCAGGAACTTCAAACCTGCTCCCCTGACGCAATACCGGCGCTATTAAAGTGTTTTATTAGTTGTCTTGGTGAGATTGATAAACTCATCACTGATGGCCACTTATTACAGTATGCCTCTATAGTACCAATACTCCTAGATACACCTAAGATTCAAAAGCATGGTGAACGATTTGGCATGGTAATTTATAGCCAATGGAAAAAGGACATAGTAGAAGCCTACGAGGATATACGCGCAAAGGGTGGTCAGTTCCACTTGGATGACTCTTTCCTCCATTCCGAATATATCCTAACATCATTACCATAAGCCTTCAAAAGACTGGCGTGATAGAACACTGAAAGCTTAGATATTATACTATAGAGCTACGCAACATCCACGCAGTTTTGTCATGGTCAGTCACTCGCGCTATGAGCATATCTGCAGTAACATGATCTCCCTCTTTTTCAACCGCCTTAATGGCTTTTCTAATTTCGGCAGATAAGTGCTCATGATCAGACAATAACTGTTTCAGCATATCATTGCAGTTAGGAACCTTGTTCGATTCTTTAATACTGGACAGTGATTGAAATGCAGCAAATGAGCCCGGCGCTTGATGACCCAGCGCTCGAATCCGTTCAGCTAAAAGATCAACGGCTTCTGCAAGTTCACCATATTGACTTTCAAACATTTCATGTAAAGAAATAAAACTAGGTGAAACTACATTCCAATGAAAGCCCTGAGTTTTCACATACAAAATATAGGTATCAGCCAAAAC
>JBGSSQ010000146.1:0-6902 GCA_041736975.1 Gammaproteobacteria bacterium | reverse complement strand
TGTGCCACTCAGAAGCCGGGTCTTGGCCTTCTGCCTTCAAAGCGAGCATTTTGTCCGCAAGCGATTTTCCAGCAGTAAGCATTTGATTTTGCGCATCAACATCAAGAGAGCGCAAATTTTGAGCTAAAGATATACCGGCTTGCTGATAAACCGCTGCAGAAAAATGAGAAACTCCAATTTCATTGGCACTTCTGTGCGCTCTGCGATCATCTGCTTTCCAATCACTGGTAGCATAATGGACACCTCTCACCACGGCAATTGAGAAAGGCGCTTTGACCTGTTTTGATGCATCCTCCCTTTTCCCCTGCAAACACAGGCGATTAAGATTATCCAACTCAGATTGTGCCGCAGTTTCTAACTCTAACGCGTTAGATATTTTATAGCCATGCAAGATTATTTTCTGCAAGGGGTATTGTTTAAAATCGATGGTACCTGAATGAATAACTCGTTTATGCGATTCAAAACCTAATTGAGATAAACTAAGCATTTTAGGACGATCGGCATCGTTTTTATCACGTTCTACCACGCCTTTCTTATGTTTTATCATCAACTTCAAATCACCCTTGTTAACGGCTAACTCCCCTACCTGCTTTGTCGCCACCTTAGTCACTGTTAATTGGCCCACTTGAGCTAATTCTTGTAGCTCAGCAGCATAATTTTTTGTCATTCTTTTTACCATGGATAAGTTTTTGCTAAATACTTCCTCCTCTTCATCATCAGAATCTTCTGAGATATCCTGACCAAAGAAATCATTGAGCTTAAACTCTTGTGTTTCTTGAAACTTATAGAGCTGTGCAAGGTTGCATTTTTCTAATTGAGGATTTAAACGCCCAATAACAGCAATAAGAGCCTTAAGTTTATTATCTTGCGCTGCAATAGCTTGAATGGACTTTAATTTCGATAAGGTAGCATGGTAAGTGAACTTAGTGACCAACCTCAGCGCTAATTTATCTTGCCACTTTTCTTCATCTGTACACGCCGGCAAAGTGTAATAAATCCCTTTATGATAACAATATATGGGATTTTCCAAATAAATCTCCTCGACTCGGCCGTTAGCCATGAGCAAAAGATTCGAAGTACACAAAGGCTCCCCTTCAATATAACGTAACGCCAATTGTATCAGCTCAACGTCACAGCCTGAAATAATGATGGTTTTTTGATAGCTAATTAATAATCTTTCAATCTCCTGTATTATTGTGTGTGTCTTGCGAAAAGCACGTTTATTGTTGCGAAACGTATTGACGACATTCACTAACTGAGGATAAATCTCATTTTGCAGCGATAACAGGCTTTTCTTATAGCGCTCAAGTAACGCATCACCGTCAAAATCACTCTCTGCGATGACTAATAAAAGGGGCCACCCCTTCTTTAATCTAGGATCATTAGCAATGTCATTTTTGGAAATACCGCTGATATCAACACCATGACGAATTAACATCTGTAAAATATCAAACTTTTGCTCAACAACGGCCATTTTCTGCAAACTCCAACACAGCTCCATAGAGTCACTGAACACTAAATCAAACTCTTGCTCTACCTCATGCTGATATTTTTTTAGAAGAGACTCCAATGATTTGACATGATATGCGCTAACTGAATATGACATTGGGTTAAGCACACAGTTGAAAGATACATTATCATCTCCTTCTTCAGCATCACTATCTAAGTTAAAACTGTCACTCTCATTTTCAAACAGAACTCTTGGCTTTGTTTGCTCCAAGCTGAAACCCTCGTGAATAATATCACCAGCCAATTGATTTGAAGTTATTAACCCGTCGATTAACTGAGAAAGATATTCATCAACTGTCGAAGTTTCTGAATCTATTTCAGTCAAAGAATACATAGCCTCGGTCAGGCAAGCACCCGTTATTTCAAGGCGAGCCTCATGATTGCGCGCGATTAAGTTGTCAACTGGCCAACGCATTGTTGTCAACGCTATAAAAATTGCGGGTGTCATCTTAATAGTCGCGGCATCTAGAGATAATATTAACTCGATATCTTCTCTACGGCATTCGGTCTGATAAACTGCATACTTAATAAGTTTTTTAAACAACTTCAAGCTGGTCGGTATGCGCATCTTTTGTAAAGTATCAATAAGCTCTTTTAACAGGGGCATTTGTAGGTGCTTAACTGCTAAACCAAGCAAAGTCGTATCTATAGTGCCTAGCCTATTATAGGCTATAAGACGGCAATACTTGTCCAGTGACGTGAGTAATACTTGCTTTTGGATAAAGGATTTGTTTTGAAGCAGTAACTCCACCTTTTGCGTAACGCGCTTACCTGGAGACTCAGAACAGAGCAATAAATTTAATAAGCCTCTAGCTGCGTGTCGATTCTCGGAATAATTTGGATCTACCCCTTGATTAAGCAGTACAACTAACATTTCAGCTTCAACATCCCCTGTCATTGCAAAACACATAGCATCAAACAATATCGCAGTGAAATCGCTATGATCCCTTGTACAAATTTCTTTCTGTGCTGAACAGATAATGGTAAATAATTCAGGGCTGAGCCTTTGCATGGCATCTTCAATGGGCGACCATTTGCCCCGTGTATTGTGCTTAAACATGTCAGCATCAGCGAGAAGGAGCTCTCGTATAATAGGTTTCATCAATTGAGGAGCATCATCAAACAGTCTAATAGCATGATAGAACAATGACCACTTGTTTATTTCAAAATTTACATCAACTACTAAGAGTAAGTACTCCTTGACCTGTTTGATATCACCACAGCAAACAGCTTTATAGAGCGCTTTATGGGCATCAGTGAATTCACCACTATCAATAGCACGTGTTCTTTTCATAATTATCTCCTGTTTGAAGGGGTCAAGTCTGAAGTAATTGAGTAATTAAACTCCGGCCCAATGTCTAATCAATTTAATTATTTGATATTGTGAAACTCATATAGTACTTCTTCCCCGCATTAGTTCTGATTATCTGCCGCGTAAAAATAGCTTATCAAGTTCAGAAAGCGTCAACTGAGACCAGGTCGGGCGACCGTGGTTACACTGGCCTGAGCGTTCCGTGTTTTCCATATCCCGCAGCAAGCTGTTCATTTCAGTGAGGGTTAATGGCCGGTTAGCGCGCACAGAGCCATGACAAGCCATGGATGATAGAATTTCGTTTAGATGGGCGTGTGCTCTATCGCTGGTTTCGTAGGTCAGAAGATCGGCGAGCACATCGCGAACTAGCTGCTCTATATCAGCATTTTGCAGCAGTGTAGGCACATGGCGTACAATTAAACTGGTTTCTCCTAAGCGTTCGACGGTCAACCCCACTTGATCAAAAGTCTCTGAAAACTGTTCTGCACAATCAGCTTCTTCTGTAGTCACTGACAAGGAGACCGGCAATAAGAGCGTTTGCGATATAATTTTTCCGCTGGTCATTTGCAATTTGAGTTTTTCATAATTGATACGCTCGTGAGCGGCATGCATATCAACAATCACTAAGCCATGAATATTTTCCGCTAAAATATAAATGCCTTTCAACTGGGCAATAGCGAAACCCAAAGGAGGAATTTCAGGTGAGTTTTGAGCCATTTGTTGAGTATTGTCTGCAGGAAAGTTTGTAGCTAACTCATCAGCGGTTTTGTGCATCACCGTATAAGCCGACATCTGTTCTTGTATTGCATGCGATTTTGAAGCACCCGAATGTCGAAATTGACCCTGTTGGGCCGAGGAATAGCCCCCTGACATGCCTCCTCCACCTGAATGACCTTGACTGTCTTGAGCAAAAGATAGCTCACTTTTGTCGCTCACTAATGGTGTCTCAGCCGCGCCATTCTCTTCTTCCATTGCATTTTGTCGTGTCGCCGCTGATAAGGGCAACATACTTTGCTCTGGCGCCAAAGATAAGGGTGTTTGCAAAGGATCCAATGATCGAGGCTGTGCACCGCCTGTATTTATTGAGGACGTATTGAGAAAAGCAGTGCTGGAAGAAGCAGCATTGATCGAAGCCGTGTGGCCAAGACCACTCTCCTCTTTAGCCTCAGAACTCATATGACGCTGCATATCACCTGAAACCTGTTGCTGAGGTGTTACTTCTGCAATGGCGCGCTGTACGCTGCGTCTAATAAAATCATGTACTAAACGGCTCTCCCTAAAACGCACTTCATGTTTTGTAGGATGCACATTAACATCGACACCAAACGGGTCCAATTCCAAAAATAATACCACCACAGAATGGCGACCATGCATCAAGACATCTTGATAGGCTTGTCGGATGGCGTGCGTCAGTAATTTATCTCGAACGACGCGCCCATTGACATAAAAATATTGCTTATCCGTTTGGCTGCGTGAAAAGGTCGGTAAGCCTACCCAACCCCACAACCTTAAACCCGCTGCCTCTATATCAATAGCCAACGCTTGCTGCATAAACTCTTCACCGCAAATGCTGGCAACCCGAGCTTCTTTTTGGGCTAACGTTTCGGCTACTTTGCACTGTAATACTGTTTTTTGATTATGCGTCAAAGTAATAGCGATATCGAAACGACTCAATAAAATTCGTTTAACCACAGTCTCAATATGACTGAACTCAGTTTTATCCACACGCAAAAATTTTCGACGTGCCGGCGTGTTGAAAAATAAATCACGCACTTCAATGGTGGTTCCTACCGGGTGTGCCGCTGGTGCAATCTCAAGGTTATCGACCTGACCGTCACTGTGAATTTGCCAACCACTGGAGGCACCCGCAACGGCTGATATTAAAGTGAATCGTGAAACAGCACTCACACTCGCCAACGCCTCGCCACGAAACCCTAAACTAGCTACATTTTCTAAATCTTCCACACTGGCAATTTTACTGGTGGCATGCCTACATAAAGCCAGCGGTAAGTCTTCTTTACTGATCCCACTGCCATTATCTCGAATTTTTATTAATCCCATCCCGCCTTTTTCGATAACAATATCAAGCTCTGTCGCACCCGCATCCAAACTATTTTCTAAGCATTCTTTTACCACAGCGGAAGGCCGTTCAACCACTTCACCAGCTGCAATTTGGTTGGCGAGTAACGGATCTAAGCGATGTATTTTCATGGTCTGTTTATTCCTCAAACATTATAATCTTTACCAGCCTTAACGGCGAGATAACTTCCTCTTGGCGGATTTTGAACAAAGTAGTTTTTAATCCCCAGTAACAGTGCTTCTGCTATACGATTTTGATAGAAAGGTCTACGCAAACGCGCTTCTTCTTCAGCATTAGAGATAAACCCTGTTTCAATCAATAGAGAAGGAATATCCGGGGATTTTAGTACTACAAAAGCCGCTTGCTCCACGGTATCATGATGCAAATCAGCGAACTTACCCAAGTGATGCAACAATGCTGAGCCCATATGCAAACTAGCGGTAATAGACTGTGTCTGAGATAAATCAATCAACACCGAACGCAAATCATGATCTTTATCCGCCAAATCTAAGCCACCCACAAATTCAGATTGATTCTCACGCTGTGCAAGCCAACGTGTCGCTTCACTGGTCGCGCCTCGCTGCGAAAGAGCGTAAACACCAACCCCGCACGCTGTTACATGCTCGTGTGCATCGGCATGAATCGCAATAAACATGTCGCCCTGATATTTACGTGCTAAAGCCAGGCGCTCTCGCAGACCGATGTAGTAATCACCTTTACGGGTTAAAACAGCGCGAAAACCTTCCTGCTGATTAATGTGTGCCTGCAAGCGTTTAGCAATGGCAAGCACTATATCTTTTTCTTGAGTACCCCGCCCCCCACGCGCACCAGGATCTTTACCACCATGGCCAGGGTCAATGACAATCACTACATCTCGAGGTTTCATGGCTTTAACCGGGCTAGGCTTAGGCAAATTACCCAATGAAATAGTCGGCCTTAGTTTAATCGGTTTTATTTTTTGCGTGGAAGCAACGCTAAAAGCCGGTTGTTGCGCATTTTGCTTGCTAACTTGCGCCGAATGCTCAGCCATTTTCTTTGTCAGTTTTGAAAGGTTCTTCAGGTCAGCTGATGAGGCAGAAGCGAACTGACGCGAAAAATCCACTGCTAGGGATGGTGAGCGATTCCCCGATGCAGCTTGTTTTAGCACTCTAGGCTTAACTCGAGTTTCTAGATCAAATACCAGACGGACTTTTTCTTTATCGGTGCTGGTACGCAATGCTTTTAAAGGCGCAGGCAAGTCTTTACCAGGCAAAGCCGCCCTCAACTTAACGTCATATAAATCAATGACATAGCGCTCCGGATTATGTAGCTCTAGCACTTTGTAATGAAAATCTTGCGATAATTCTAATAACACCTGGGTTGTGGCCGCGGTCTCGCTAACACGAATCTTTTTTAAGTTTATAGACGTTTTCGCTAAGGCGGTGGCCACCAGACAGCAGCTCAGTAGAGCCAGGCTGTATTTAATAATATTGAATTTGCCTTTCATTGTTAATCTCTTATCCTTCAGTTAACTATCCCTGGGTTGCTTCGCTGCGCTCGCAATGACGAAGGATAGAAAGCATGGCTCCTAATCACAAGCATATCTCCTGATCACCCGTATGACTCGAAATAACCTGTGTGTGCAGCGCCAAAGTGTTATCCAAAGGATACCTCAGCCCATTGATAGTTAGTAGCACTTCCCCATTTATTTTGGTGGATTACCAAAAATCATTTTGTTCTCTGTGCCAGCACGCAAACGGGCAATATTGTCTAAATGTCGCCAAGCAACAAGTCCAGCAATCACCGCAGCAGGAATAAAATAGCCAAGATCGATAAACAGCAATAAAATAGGTGCCATGGTCACTGAGACTAGCGAGCTAAGCGATGAATAACGGCTCACACCCAAAACGGCAGCCCAAACCACAAAACAAATCAAACCGATAGGAATCGACAGCCCCAAAATGGCACCCAGCGCTGTTGCCACCCCTTTACCGCCTTGAAAGCCGAAAAATATAGGAAAGA
>JBGSSQ010000137.1:0-6906 GCA_041736975.1 Gammaproteobacteria bacterium | reverse complement strand
GTTTTGGGCACTGCTGACATTTATTTTAAATTTCATTCCGACTATTGGCTCTGCAATAGCGCTTGCTATTACCTTATTGGCTGTGTCTATTCATTTTACGATATTCGCCACTTTTCTGATAATGGCAGGACTCATGGTTAGTGTGCATTTTGTGATTGGCAACCTTATTGAACCGCGATTTATGGGTAAGAATCTCAACCTTAGTCCTATGGTTATTTTATTATCGCTAGCCTTTTGGGGAGAGATTTGGGGGGTAATCGGTATGTTCTTGTGTGTGCCACTAATGACCATCATTAATATTGTGCTATCCAAGTTTGAACGTACCCACTATTTGGCTGTACTGTTATCAGCGAACCCTGAAACAATGAACGTGCCACACAACTAAGGGGAAAGCTTGTCGTTTGAGGGGGGCTACATTGCTGCTTGACCCTAACATGCCCCCCCCCTGGATTGCTTCATTGCACTCGCAATGACGAGGGGCCAGAGGCCACAGGGCCGAGGGGCCAAAGGCGGAGGGCCAGGGCCGAGAGCTACGAGGCTCTTAAACTGACCACACGATTGAATACCAAGTTGTCCTCCTTAGTGTGTTCAGAGTTCAGTGCAAAATAGCCAAGACGTTCAAACTGAAATTGTTGTTCTGGTTTGGCGTGCACCAGGCTTTTCTCGATATAGCAGTTGGCAATAATATCTAAGGAGTGAGGATTCAGTACTTTACTAAAATCTTCCTCAGCGCCTGGATTTTCCACTGTGAACAAACGATCGTAGAGACGCACTTCAGCAGTAGCGCAGTGAGAGGCAGAAACCCAATGAATGACCCCCTTCACTTTGCGTCCTTCAGGTTTTTTACCCAGGGTTTCAGCGTCATAAGTACATCGTAGCTCTACCACTTCACCGCTACTGGGATCAGTGATCACTTTTTCGCACTTAATCACATACGCTGAACGTAATCGTACTTCTCCGCCAGGTATAAGGCGAAAAAAATCTTTATTAGCTTCGAGCATAAAGTCATCACGCTCTATATAAACCTCACGCGTGAAAGGTAATTCACGCTGCCCTAACTCTTCACGCTGTGGGTGAGCAGCGGCGGTAATAATTTCCACTTTATCTTCAGGAAAATTCTCAATAACCACTTTAATCGGATTGAGTACGCACATTGCACGCGGAGCATTCTGATTAAGATCATTACGCACACACTCTTCAAAAACACTCATATCTATCACTGAATCACTTTTAGAGATGCTGATAATTTCACAAAAATCACGCAGTGCGGCCGGCGGATAACCTCGACTACGCATGCCTCTTAATGTTGGCATTCTCGGATCATCCCATCCCGTTACATAATTGCCATCCACCAACATTTTTAATTTTCGTTTACTGGTAATTGTGTGAGACAAATTGAGACGAGCAAATTCGATTTGACGTGGTTTAGCCGGTGTTTCACAATGTTCTACGCACCAATCGTATAAAGGGCGATGATCCTGAAATTCAAGGGTACATAAAGAATGTGTGATGCCTTCAATCGCATCGGATAAACTATGAGCGTAATCGTACATAGGATAAATACACCACTTATCGCCTGTCATTTGGTGATGCGCATGACGTATACGATAGATCACCGGATCACGCATATTGAGATTGCCTGAAGACATGTCTATTTTGGCACGAAGCACGTATTGACCGTCAGTAAACTCACCGGCTTTCATCCGTTGAAATAAATCCAAGCTCTCTTCTATAGGACGATTACGATCGCGACTTTCAGTACCTGGTTCTGTTAACGTTCCGCGACTTGCCCGAATTTCGTCGATAGAAGAGCTGTCGATGTAAGCTTTTCCCTTTTTAATCAAATGCACAGCATAATCAAAAAA
Source organism: Gammaproteobacteria bacterium (assembly GCA_041736975.1). Classification (GTDB taxonomy): domain Bacteria; phylum Pseudomonadota; class Gammaproteobacteria; order JAIEPX01; family JAIEPX01; genus JAIEPX01. The sequence continues at coordinate 5,041 of JBGSSQ010000137.1, read as the reverse complement.
CTGATCGTAATAATCTGAAGCGTGAAATAGGCGCTGCTCCCAATCAAACCCAAGCCAATGAACATCATTTTTAATGGCTTCTACATACTCCAACTCTTCACTCATGGGGTTGGTGTCATCCAGACGTAAATTACAAACCCCGTTAAATTCTAAAGCCAAACCAAAATTTAAGCATATAGACTTAGCATGACCAACATGAAGATAGCCATTGGGCTCTGGGGGGAAACGCGTGACAATTTTTGCATGCTTCCCACTGGCAAGATCCTCTTCTATAATTTGACGAATAAAGTGCCGGCGCTTTTCTGTTGCTTCTGCCATGGGTAGCCTCGTAATAGGGTAAAGGATCCAGTCTAACAAAATAGTGCATGGGTTGGGAAGCGAGAGATGGCTTTTCGGCAGGATCACCTCTTTAAAATAGTGTTATCAACAGCCCCTCGCCACTGCCCCAAGGGTTGAGCTATGCTCTCTCGTTGACGAGCTGAACCAACTGATACAGCAACTGTTCACGCTTATTTTGGTCATGCGTTTTTCTTAAACCGGTAGACGTAATAAGCAAATTTACCAAAAATCACCCCAGTGCAAATGCCCATAGTTAGCAACATTATCGCCTCAACTTTCGTTAAGGTAATCAACCCAGGATCTCGTAGCAACTCATAACCATAATAGTACTTAGCAATATAGACAAGCACGACGGCAACCAGAGTACTGCTATTACCAGATAACTCAAACACCAACGTTTCTCTATTAATTTGCAAAGGGCGATGCCACACCAACAACCAGCCGATGCCCACACCAAACAACAACCCCAAAAGTGACAAGCTGATTGTCATCCGCCCAAACCCAACCTCGGTGATTAAGGCATCGAACCAAAGCCCAATGAACAACAAGGGGATTAGCGCAAGCCTCACCAGATGAGCACTGATCATCTTAAGCTCATATAAACCTAAGACCAACAAAGTGAAAAACAAAACATGCATCCAGTGCGGCGCATGTTTAACTGCTATAATGATTTCGTTCATATCGCCATTGATCCGTTGCTAATTCATAATAAAATAACATGGTAGCATAGTCCACCATACCTTAGGCAAGGGTGATGTGGCTTTTCATAAGGAGCATCACAACCCTCCCTCCTTTGTTATAGGAGATATAGCATGGCAGAAGAAGTCATCAACAACACCCCACCTCCCTCAACCGTATTAGAAATAGGCACGGGATGAGGCTACTAAGGGGCCATACTCTCACGCTTGGTGAGGGAGGTTTACACGGTGGAACGGCTTGAAGTGACCACTCCGTCTTGCGCCCCACCGTCATCGCTCCCCCTGGGCAAACAGTGAGATAGTGCTTGCGGAGGCAACAACTGCTACACTCCTCACTCAGCCACAAAGACAGGGAGTAAATGCCATGATGTCCTATTGGGAGATAGTCGCCGTTACCATGGGCACATTGTATCTTATCCTGGCGATGCGAGAAAACAGCTGGTGCTGGGTGGCCGCTTTTATTGCCACCTGTATTTTTTCAGGAATCTTTTATACTGCCAAACTCTATATGGAAGCCGGGCTGCAAATTTATTATGCCGGCATGGCTGTTTATGGCTGGTGGCACTGGCAATATGGCGGCAATAATATGCCCATTGCCATCTCACAATGGACTGCACCAAAACACCTACTGACCCTATCCGGCATCCTCATTTTCAGCTTTATTTCAGGCGTATTATTGTCAAAAAACACCCAAGCAACCTTTCCTTTTTTAGACTCTATAGTGACATGGGGAAGTTTAATTACCACCTTTATGGTAACACGCAAAATATTAGAAAATTGGCTGTACTGGATAGCACTTGACTCTCTCGCGATGTGTTTATACTTCAACAAAGGCCTCTATCTGACGACTGGGTTATTTGGTATTTACATTGTACTTGCCATCCTGGGCTTCTTTCAGTGGCTAAAAAAAGATCGCGAAAAAGTGGCCTTTTCACACGCAATAGCAAGCACCTGAATACCAAAAAGCGCCAGAACATCGGCAGAAGCTGGCGCTTTAAAATTAATCCAAAAAAGCACTTTATTCTTATTGACCAACTCCTGTATTGAATATAGGATCTTAGGTATCCCTCTATTTTAGTGGGTTATTTTAGGATACATCGCGGATGCTAAAAATACCTCTGCCGAAGTCAGGTAGTGTAAAGTCTGCAACCTTTATAGGTTACGGTAGTGTCATTTTGTGGTCATTGTCTGGGATTCTCACCGCCGCAGTCAGCGGAATCCCCACCTTCGAAGTGCTAGCCATTGCCTTTGGCGTTAGCTTCATACTCAGCTCATTAGGATGTACATTCTGGGGTAGTGTCAAAAATCTGAAACGGCCAGCGTTCACCTGGATTTTAGGTGTGGTCGGCATTTATGGTAGCGAGTCCCTTTACGTATCGGCTTTCAAATACGCCCCTGCAGCACATGTGGATATCATTAGCTCTCTGTGGCCAATTTTTGTTATCCTATTTTCCGTGTTTATACCTAACGAAAAATTTGTCGCTCGCTATTTAGTCGCCGCCATTATCGGATTTCTTGGTATGTACTGCATCGTCTTTGGTGATCAACAGTGGATCAGCGTAAGTGACAACCATTGGCTTGGATATTTGCTCGCATTGCTAGGCGCCGGGCTCGCCTGTGTCTACACACTCACCACCCACAGCTATAGCCAGTCATCAATAGAAACCACCTGCATCTATGCCGGCTTTTGCTTCCTATTTTCACTACTGTTGCATTTTAACTTTGAAGCTACGGTAATGCCCACCACAATGGAATGGCTCACGCTAATTAGTATGGGGATTCTCACCCAAGGATTAGCTTACCTACTATGGAATCACGGTGTACGCTTCGGCAATTACCGCTTACTCAGCATCGCATCCTATTGCAGCCCAGTAATTTCTATCTTTTTACTGATCCTCTTCGGTTTCGCTAATGTGACTCCATACCTACTAGTCGCTTGCACATTGATGTTTGCCGCATGCTTTATCGCAAAAACCTCAGAGGCTGAGACAACGCCGCCCCAACTTGAAGCTGCCAATATATAGGGGCAAAAATTCACTGGTACGCACACTACATCCGTGAATTACAAGATAGGTCAAAACTAAAGATATCCTCAATAGGATTCTCTACCTCAGCTGTTGAGCTCTGACCCTGAGAAGATGGCATCACGATTAGCACATTTTCTGGTTTTTGATCGATTAATTGCTGTTTCATTTCCAGAAAATGTTGTAGTGTCCATGATTCATTACTACCAAGAACTCGCATACACTCTGGTCTGGTTTCTAGCATACTAATTTGCTCAATAGCCATATCGATCGCAGAATCGCAAGGGAAATACGATTTAATAATATCACAGATATCTTCCTTTCCTAGTAGCACAGCAAGTTGATAAGGTTTGATGGCAATTAATCGGTGCCCCTTAAAAGAGATAGCTCCGCTTAGATTCACTAATTGTGGTGCGCGCTGGAGCATATGCACAACTTCGACTCTAGAATCACTTAATATACATTGCAAAAGCAATGTAGCGCGAGTGAGAGCAAAAAAGCCTACAGAGCAAGCACCTAGATTCAAATTTGAACTTTTGTCTAAAAAAGGTATCAGGTTTTGCAGAACATTATGATCTAAGGAGAGTGAATTCATATCCTGGTCGGCTACTGTCACCGTTAATTTCGGCCTGTTAGAATCAGCTAATTTTCGTAGAATTTTATTTAATGGGTATGAAACTTCAGATCGGTATCTTCGCGCCACCTCAACTATGGGAATGTTAGGTATAGGGCGAAACCTAAGTCTTAAGGGCACACAAGATTCCTAGATTCGCAGATGTTTGCTGCGCCGTCAGACGTGAATATTTTCTACATCGCTGATTGAGTGCCGCGCAGCTAAAAGGCCTGATTGATAACGCAAAACACGAGCAAACGCTCATAAACTGAAATTAATTGCGCGCTACAAGCATGTGGTTTATCATTGGATATGTCAATTGAAACAAAACAAAGGAAGTTCGGCGAGTGTTAGAATTGTACGAAAAATATACTGTGCCGCTAATGGCGGGTGGCATTGCGAATGTAGGTGGTGTGGTGACTTCATTAGGGCCATTGTATTTTGCTTTTAGAAAACAGTCTAAAACACCTGCTTTGTATGTCGACTTATTTAAAGAGTTTAACGGTCGTGCCGGTTGGGCTAGAGCCTATAAAGCCCTCGTGCCTTCCATTAAAATGGCGCCATTACAATCGTTTGGTTACAGTAGTGTGGTGATTTACTCGACCGAGTCCTACAAAAAAAGCATTAACCCCAATGACCCCTCTTCTGTCAAAGTGCCTTTGCAAGTGGCTGCGCGTGCCGGATTTTACAGTGCGCTTACTGAAACCATACTATCCGTTTATCATTTGAAAAAAATGTTTGACCACTGGAATCTGGTACACCTAGATCACAGCATGAGCCCAGCGACATTTTCCAGAGTCTTTATGATGACATTAGTAAAGAATAGTATTGCTAATCCATTGACGGTGGTTGGCGTTTTCGGTGCTAAATTGCAATTGGATCAGCTATTGGATGATCAACATACAGGAGCTTCTGTGTGTGAGCGCTCGCCACAACTCTCTGCTGTCGCCGGGTTTGCTGGAGCGCTTGGCGCCAATCTTGTGTTTGCTCCTGTTGTAACATTACAAACACGGGTGTTAGAGACGCCACAAATTACAATTTCATCTCAAATCAGACAGTTGTGGGGTGAGGGTGCGAAAGCTATGTGGGCAGGCGTCGGAGCTCGCTCTGTGGCAAAAGCCGTCCAAGCCTCGGTAGGATTTGGCTTAGTACCAATTTTAGTTTCTGCTCTGAAGATTAATCCGCATGGGTTTTTTTCGTCGGTCTCTAAGCCGCCCAAGTTACCTGAACTCATTGACAGTAAAGTCAATTTAAGCACAACGCCGAAGCGATAAATTCCTATCGCTACTATTTGAACACGGCCTAGATTATATATAAGATGCCAAACATACTTTTTTACAAATCAGTGTTTGATCAGTGATAGTCAT
>JBGSSQ010000106.1:0-3822 GCA_041736975.1 Gammaproteobacteria bacterium | reverse complement strand
TATTGACCAAAGAGCTCAATAAACATATTATTCTTTGTGGTTTTGGACGCAATGGCCAAAATATTGCAAAATTATTGCAGGATGAAGACATCCCCTACATAGCCATAGACAACGATCATGAGTTAGCCCTTAACTGTCAAGCTGCGAAATTCCCTATTATTTATGGTGATGCATCACAATATGATATGTTAGTAGCTTGTAAGGTTGAGAAAGCTACTGCGGTGGTTATTACATTCGAAGAAATGACGGCAATTGAGAAAATATTACCGCAGATCCGCTCTCATTTTAAAAGACTACCCATTTTTGTTCGTGCACATGATGATGCTTCGTTAGAGGAATTTCTCAAATTAGGTGCGACAGAAGTTATTCCAGGTAGTTTAGAGACGAGCCTAACACTAGCATCTCATTTGTTGCTGGCGGCCGGAATATCAGCTAAACGAGTATTAGTAACGATGAATAAAATTCGAAAAACACGTTATCACTTGTTGCGAGAGGTGATTCCAGGTGATCAGATATAAACCAATTTCATCCCAGATTAAAGCTAATCAATAGATTTTATGGTCGAGAATAAGCGATCATGAGTGATATATATAATAGGATGAAAACGAAACGTCAGTAATTTTCACGGATATAGCTAATTCTAAAAAAATAGTATTGTCGGAAAGAATAATATTCTCCATAAGGTGTTAATGATGAAATTTCCTAAAGTTACTTTACACGTGCATCTAGAAGCGACGCTCACACCTGAGCTTGGGAAGAGGCTAGCCGAGAAAAATAATAAAAAATTCCCCGAAGACTTAGTTGCCGAAAATGGATCTAAATGGTATTTCGCAAACAAATCATTTGATGAGTTTCTTCACTGCTATGATAAAATAACAGACCTTATGGTTATCGAAGACATGGAATCTGTGACCTTCGAATATCTAAAAAGCTGTCATGAACAAGGCGTCATTTACGTTGAAATGACCATATCACCAGATCACTTTTTAAATGACCGAAATAACTTCCTAGATGTGAAAAATAATGGGAGAATATCAGGATTCTTCTCGAAAAACAATAATAATCAAGATATTAGCTTAACTTATGTCCGATTAACCAAGATTGTTTCACGTGGCATTTTGAGAGCAAAGCAAGAGTTCGGTATTGAATCGCGGATGCGAATAGCTCTCATTCGTCATGAGCCAAAACGTTGTTTACCCCTTGTGCAAGCTGTGTTAACAAACACGCATCCATTGGTGGTTGGGTTTGACTTGGCTGGTGCTGAAAAAGCATTTCCAGCGAAACTATTCGAGCGTGAATATGCATTAATTCACAACTATAATCTCACTGCTAAGCATAAATTAGGACTTGGTGCCCACGTTGGAGAGCATGATGGCCCTGAGAGTATACAAGAAGCAATTACCTTATTAGGGTTGCAACGAATCGGGCACGGAGCTCAGTGTATGGGACATCGCGATAGCGACCAGTTAAAACACCAGGCCTTGATGGAGCTTCTTAGGGTGCGGAACATTGGCATTGAATCATGTCCGGGGAGTAATATTGCGCTTAATCTATACCCGGGATATGCAGCACACCCGTTGCGCGAGATGATAAAAGAAGGCTTGTGCGTATCATTGGGCGATGATGATCCTACATTTTTGGGGTTTGTCAGTATTGGGGAAGAATATGCCAAGACTCAAAAAGCGTATGACTTAGATGATAACGCTATGTTATCCATAACTAAGAATGCAATTCATTCAGGGTTCTGTCAAGTAGCACTTAAAAACAAATTACTTTTACAAGTGGAATGTTTTGAATATCCCTCACAGTGCGAAAAACTACAAGAGAAGATTATGTCCCTTGATCAAGATATAATGATGGATATCAATGAGCGATTAGAAAGTTTTTCTAATGAAAGAAATCTCGATGCGACTGATAAAAAAACCGTTAAGTGCATGTAGAAATTACACGTGTTGTGGTTGAAATGAGATTTTAGACGGTTTTGTGTATTCACTAGGCATGTGAAAATAAGGTATGACGGGGGGGGCGTATTATGAAAAAAAAAGATGATTTAGGTTTGAATGTTGCTTTGTGTAAGCAATTTTCTCGTGAGTTGATTCAAATGATCAAGCGTGTAAAAGAAAATCGTTTGTCTGGAAGAAGTATCAGTAAGCCTCAACGAAAAATAGAAGACGTTCATTATTTCATTCATAAAGATGGTATAAAGAAGTTTTTGGAGAAATGTCAAGGTAACTTCCGTATATATATTACGCTAAGTGTTGGCCAGTTTTACCACGAGGGGGCTCATGCTCGAGCGCAAATTGAATGCTTACAAAATTTCCGAGAAGATTATGAGCGATGGTTGCAGAAAGAAATAAACTTGCACTCAAGTCAGCAAGCTAAAGGACAGGGTCGTTTAAAAATTAAACATAATTGGCCAATTGAGCTGATTGTGGCCGATAGTAATCAAACGCTCAATATTATTTCGAAAGTTGAAATCAAACTGGATTGTTCAGGGCAATGTGCGGAAATGCTTCTGAAAAATGATGCTGAAATAAAGAAAAATGATAAATATTATGAGGGTGTGGGGCGTGGTTTGGAAAAGCATTACCGTGAATTGCTATCTTATGAACACCAAGAGCATCAAGGCGATGCTGTTGTGAATTTATCATTAGAATGCGATACCATTCGTTGGATTAAATTGAAAAAACACTATGCAGATCCACTTTTTATGGAGATGGTCAATTATCTTGAGTTATGCTTTAAGTTTGGCATAAATAGTATAAAAAATGAAGGCGAGAAAAAAGGGGAAGATGACATCACTAACGATAATTTTCTGGCGTATGTCAAGGTAAACGATCTATCGTATGTGGTAGCAGAGATTGTGATGGTCTATTATAAAATCTTTAATACTGAAGCATTGTCTGGCGAAAATGAACAAGCATTTTTAATGTATCCTGGGCCCATAAATATGATGTCTAGTTTAGCAAGAAATATCTTATCGCTTCGATATGGCTCTTCAATATCAAAGACAGCATGTATTTTTTTGCAAAGTGAAGAGATTTCATGTGAAGATAAAAGAATTAAAGGTGACGCTCTACTCTTTTCAAGTATTAAGTCTGATTATAATAAAATAGCTAGCCGTGTGGATTTTATTCGAAATAATATGATGGAAAAACAAACGCTTGAAATTATTTTAGCAGCTATGAAAAGCCCTGAAAAATATTATGTTTATGACGATAGAAGATCAAGAATGCAGAGTATACGATCCCCCGGTGTTATATTGTCATTGCGTGATAGTAAATTTAGGTCTGATGATTTAGAGTTTGTGACAAAGATAATGCTCGAAATGGATCATAGAAAATACATGAATAAAAAAGTACATGGCATTTATTCATCCGAAGAAGAGAAGGATTTGTTATTTTGCGTTCGTGAATCCTCTAGGCAGCCACTTTCTGCGTTAAGCACGGCCTTTATTTTATCTTTAAATGTTGATAGCTATGTTGAGGGCGTAGAGAGTTTTATTTCTAGTTGTAAAAATCTAGATGATTTAACAGCTGTGCGAAGAGCATTCGTTGAGATAAAAACTCAGATCTATTCATCGTTTATTTACACTGTACGTGAAAATCCTTTTTTAGGTCAAGATCACCATCATTATGATAGGAAATACTGGCATGCTGAACAGCTTTTTTCGTATTTATATCATTGTCAAAGTAATGTGTGCAAATTATTAATCGCTGCTAGATTAGAGTCGTTGTGGGCAATCGAAAAATCTGTGATAACTTATGCACACCTTCTAAGTAAGAATTTTTTGCCGTTATCACAATTAGCGTATTTGATGAG
>JBGSSQ010000105.1:0-3613 GCA_041736975.1 Gammaproteobacteria bacterium | reverse complement strand
ATCATCAAATATTAGCCTAGATAAATTTATTTCTCTTAAATCGATCACGGCGCAACTATTCTTACTGGCATCATGTAATGCTGCTGACAATCGATCGGTGGGTGAGTGTGAAAATCCAGGGTCTTCTTCATTGAAAATGTTGTCTAGTAACTTATCAATAAATTTCTGAGTGTATATTCGTGTAAATTCTTCTTTTGATTCAATTAATATTTTTATTTTACCTGTCAAAGTGAGTAAATTTGCTTTTATGAGTGAAAGTGTTTCTCTGAGGTGAGGCAATGTCTTGGCGTGAATTAAGTCGGAATGAATTTTTTCAATGCTGAGAAGCTTTTTTTTAAGCGAAGATAGATCTTCCAGATAACGAAATGTCAGATTATCTTGCTCCATCGCTACTACAAAACTAGGAAGGTTGAAGTTTCTAGCTTCAAGCACGGTCATAAATATTTTACTTGTGGTTGTACGGTCACCGAGCAATGATTCAATACTTGAATCATTTGGGCAATTAGAGTAGCTAAGGGGATGCTCGTCCGACAATATATTTATGTGCCGAGAGCGCCATACTATAGCAACTATGGCTTTTAGTGCTTCATCAGGAATGTCATCTAAAGTGGGAGCCAAACCGTTACACTCAATGTTGGGCAATAGTTCTAGAGTTATTCTTATAAAGTTCTTTTCTTTAATTTTATTTTCTATGGAATTACAATTTTTTTCTATATGTGATAGCTTTTGCGTAAGAATGGACTGTAGCATGTTTGGTGCACAAGTTGCCTCTAAGAGATTTTCCACTTGAATAAACTGTTCTGGCCTATAACGAACATTTTGGAGGTTGGCTGCTTTCATATTGCCATTACCAAAGACAGCGTAGGTGAGATCAAGCGAGTTAAAATCAATTTCTGTAAGATCCAGATTATTCAGATGTATCAGTTGGTTATTCGTATCGAGATAGTTTCCCCATTGTTGAATAAAATTGTGCTGCAGGGGTAGTGAATGGCGTAAAACGCGATTGCGTTGGAATATGTTACAGGCATATGACCAATTTTTCAAAAAATCCTTATCGAGCCGTTGCTTTTGATCATTCGAAATCCTTCTTGCATGAGATGTTACGGTATTTCGTTGTTGTGCAGTGATTGTTTGCGCTAAGTCATTGAAAATAATATCAAGAGCTATTTGTGTCAAAGCTAGTGAGAGCTCTAAAAGAGTTGGTTTCAATGTTTGCATCTGATGTTGTGTGGAATTTTCATGTCCTTTATGTAACTCATCTGCTTCATCTGTATCTATGTCTTGGGGTAAGGCTATATTGATTTCCTTGATAAGATATTGAATAGATGGTCTCTTAATCGCCGATATGTGCCCCCAAAATTCTATTTCTTGTGCGGTTGTTAGTACGTTGTCGTTGTGGGCGTCAAACAGAATTTGAATAATGGTTAGTAAATGATTTAAATCTACAGTTTCGTTATTTTTATAGTGCGTATCTCGAACTTCAATCATAATGGGCTCCGGCAATTGTGTTAATGGATGGATTAGTTTGTATTGTATAAGTACATGTTCATGGCTTGTTCAATAGGGCGTTAATAAACTCCTGAATTTCGGAGGTGTCGTCATCCTGGGTGTCCTGAAGGTTCTGCGCAAAAAATGAGGTGTAAGCCTTAGGCATTACTTGTTTTGGGGATGGGAGGGGGGCTGGGTTGTTGGTAATGTAGCGCTTAAATCCAATGAAATTAATGTTACTGCTGCTCGGTATGAACTTAATGTGCTCTTCAAAGAGGTCAGGTTTTGTGTGAGATTCTAGATCGAACTTGTGTATCATAACCGTCATGGCGAGATGAGTCTCGTAAGTCAGAGCGGGCTCGAAGAATTTTGCGATAAATCGTGGCAAGTATAATTTAATTTGATTATTTCTTAGCCAGGATTGAGACTTAAATGCTGCACGATATTTGTCAATGCCGCCATTGGAATGCAAAGCTACTTGCGCCATAAATGAAGGAGTGAAATGCCCTGCAGGCGCAGTAAGAACAGCATTGGTAATGAGTTGGGTGTGTAAAAGTATTCTCCCCATTTCATCTTGAAAACAACTCATATTGATATCTGGTTTTTCTTTGTTGGATTCTTGCGCTTCAGGATTTAATTTTTTAGTTAATTCAGTTTCAAAGTCTTTGGCTAATGCTGGTGTGTTTACAATCATTGACAGTAGTGGTTTAAATTCATAGTGCAACGTAGTTGTTATTAAATAAAAAAAATTTCGACGTAGGGTGGGATCATGTTGGAGCTGATTCGCCACGAAAGTCGGATTTGCGTGAAAAATAACCATGAATGACGCTTGCGGTCGTTGATATTGTGGTAACTTGAAAAGATCATGATTTAAGATGGTGTGCAGCTGTTTGTAAAGCCTTAGATTGGGGTTTCTACTTAGGTATGTTTGTTGGTCTTCTAGTGTAAGGTGTTGAAAGGAATTCCACACAACAGCAGAAGAGTATCCTGAGCTCAGCAAGTCAGATATAAGAGTTTCATTGCGATTTTTATTGCTATCACTTTGTTGCCATAACGCGGCGTGATCAAACTCATAACCTGATTTTGCTAAATACAGCTTTAGAGACAGAGAGAGATCGGAGAATGAAGCGTTGCCGTTGGCCACTTGTCTTTTTTTGGTCAAGGCTTCACTATAGACTTCGCTAGGCACAGCCCCAGATCCAGCTGCACAGAAGAAATGATAGGTGTTTTCACGCTCGAATATTTCTAGCTGTTCGTACAGCTCAACATTATCATGCCCCAGTTGCGGTTTCGCGAACATATGTTACCCTCTTTATGGTTATCATTTTTGACTGTACAGTATCTTGGGGTGGCGTGCAAGAGCCCCATGTGGCCTGGCTCTTGGCGTGACAGAGTGTGAGCATTTGCGCACAATTTTATGGGGTAATTGATTGCAGAATATCGCGTGCATCCCTGTTAAAATCGGACATTAATTTTTAACAAAATAGGATTGAGGTATACTATGCAAGATAAAGCTGCGGTGAATAAGAACAACCTAATTGGCGTGAAACCTGGTCAGCAGGAGCCAGTGTATTTTCTTGAGAAAATTGTTGCCGGTGACGGGCAGTGTGGTTTTACTGTTTTAGGTATAACACGTCATGAGCTAATTGAGGTATTGAAACCCCTTGCCCAAAGCAGTCAATGTCGTGAAGAGTTAGCCGAAGATATTAAAGAATTTTTACTCTCTGATGAATTACGGCATGGGGCAGGCCCATTTGATGAGCAGATAATCAAGCGTCATTATGAGATGGCTGATCTTTTTCAAATGTCAGTTTCAGCAGCGTTCAAGAATCTTCCAGAAGAATTGCAAAATGTAGAGCGAGATTCGCACGGGCTGGTAGAATTTGACTCCCAGTTACGACTGGTGTTGGCTAACGCTCCAAAAGATCAAGTAACTCATATTTTAGCCCAACAAGAAGATGAGCAACAGGCCATAGCAGCCTTCGCTGATTATTGCCGTAATTCAGAGGTCTTTGAAAAGTACATCGATGCTTACGGAACTACTGGCCTGTATCTTAGCCGCGCGTGCATTTTGATGTTTGCTCGACAACAAGCATTCAGTGTCTATATATGGCGGCCAGAGTCG
>JBGSSQ010000058.1:0-4130 GCA_041736975.1 Gammaproteobacteria bacterium | reverse complement strand
CGCTGCAGTGCAAAATGGTGTTCTTGACTTCATCCTGCGCGCGTGGATCCAAATCCGGATATTCTGCGACCAATTGAGTAATTAACCTGTCATGACCTTTTTCTGCTGCCGAATGCAAAATCGTTTTGCCAGAGCCAAAATCATGAGGTAGCTTTCCCCAGCCTGTTTTAGGGTCCAGTGCTTTGTGCACCATCCCAATATCGCCACTCTGAACAGCTACATTAAACGCTACACCCCTTCGACGTTCAATATATCTAGAGAATGGTTCAGTAACTTTACCCAGCATTTCTTCATAAATTGCATGATTCACAGTATCAACAGCACTGACCATCACGCCTTGTGCATTATCAGCATCAAGATCAAAATCTTTATCGCACTTTCGGTATTCAGCAAGTAAGAATTTGTAAAGCACCCAATGCCCTTTTTCAGCTGCAATGACTGCAAAATTATTACCTTCCCCACGCTCCACACCATGATCCAATGACAACCCTTGACTCAACAAATACTCAGTCATTTTACGATGTCCAAAAAACACCGCTTGATACAATAATGTGCTTTCCCCTTCAGGGTTAATGGTTTTAAGATCATAGCCAAAATGTTCTACTAAACACAGCAGCATCCTAATACTACCTACTTGCACGGCCATTCTCGGCTGCTTCATAATCTTATCATCGGCGGCACAGAAACCAGGCTTATAATAATTCATCCAGCTTATGACCTGTTTTTCTTGCTGGCCCATGATCATATAGTCGCGAATCCCCAATCCTTCATTATCAATAAAATCAATGAGGCGCTCATTCATACGTTCATCCACAACACTCTTGTCATCACGAGGGCAATCATAGACCTTGCGCAACTGTGCTTCTTCTCCTAACAGGGCTGCTAACTGCCAAGGTTCTCCCGCATCACGAAACAGCGATGCTAAACCTGCCCCTCCCGCGACTAGAATGCCCAGTAGTTTACGATAATTGAAGGTAAACAAATGATAATCTGGATGGGCAAACAGACACTCCGGCAATATCGTGAGTTCATGGACTCGCGTTTTCCAAAGCTGCTCTGATTGGTAAAGGTCGCGTAACGCTTTGGAACTCAATTGTAAGGCACGTAGATCGGTATTATCGAGTAATGGGGCTAGTTTTGTAGCGTGCAGTTCTTTAGGCAAGCGTGTTAGGAAATTATCGTTTGTTGTGGAAGTTTCTACAGCAACAGGCTGTGTTGTCCGGGGCGCGTCTTTATCCTGATTATTTTTAGGTGACGTTGTTTTTTTTCGTACCGCTACCGTACCTTTCAGACGCTCAAAGAGAGGCTGTTTACGCATAAATTAACCCTAAATGTAGTAAATATGCGCAGAGTTTACCTTTTTTCACCGCTATTTGCAATGAAATGTTCTGGTTAACCACCCTAGCGCCCAATACCCGCAGGCCTTTCTTGGATACTCCTGCTAGTAATAAGAGATATTCAAGGCGATGTAAGGTAGAGTGGAAGTGCTCGTGGCGGTCTTGAAAGGGTAAACATTCCCCTGCCTGAGTGGCAGCAAACAGTGTGGTACCAAATAGCACTCTTCCTTGAAGTGTAAACCATTTGGCTTACAACAGTGGGCTTACACAACAGTGGGCATTCTTGACTAGGCTAGTAAAGTACTGCAACATCAAAGACCTCACAGAACCCAAGGATAATGTGATGAAAAAGGATTTACTGAATCTAGCACTACAGAAATTGCCAACGACAGATGTACTAGCAATGCAGCGCACGGTATTAGGCAATACACGCACATTCCTGGCGATTATCCGCACTGCTATGACACTATTAGCCGTTGGAGTAGGTCTGTTACAGCTTTTAACCCATGCATTTTTTCATTTTTTGGCTGTTGCGCTGATGGGCTTGTCCGTAGTGGTATTTGTTTTTGGCATTATTGATTATGTTTACTTTCATAGAAAAATTCGAACAATAATACAGTTTGAGCTGGATAAGTTGTGATTGTCTAAAAACTAATGCCACTCATCGGAACCGTATCGTTCTCCACCATGCTTTCACAGGAAAAAATCAAGGTTATATGCTATAATTTTAAGTAGCAGGACTGTAAAAGCTCTGCGACAAGGGATAGTAAAAAGGTGCAGGGAGGCTACAACGTTTAATAGTGTATTAGTGGTTGATGTGCTTAGAGATATTACAACACACTGTGCCACATGCACTGCTACGGGGAGCGTTACTGATGAAAGATAAGGATAAGAAGCAACCAAAAGCCACAGAGAATCGAGAAACCCCTGAAGGGTCCTCAAACAATGCATCTGCAACGCCGCCCTCTTGGACGGCTAATCCGGCATCCACACGAGAAGTGCCACCGCAAGCACTTCCAAAACATCGGCTGTCTGAAATGCTTACCAGTAGCGTTACACCTGCGACAGAGCTAAAAGGTACACCTAGCAAACCAGACCCCGTACAGACAGCTGATAACATGGGAGGTATGGATAGGTCTACACGCAAAAAACTGACTTCTGCTGAGAAGGCTGTGGTCAATAGAAAACTCACCATTTCCAGAAAAGATCTTGCTGACAGAACAGAGCGGGTGTTTTATGGGGAAGAGAATGCAGACTTTTTTAGCAACGTCATAGCGGACATTGACAAAAAAGTGTCTGTTATTTCAAAGCAAGTTGATAGCTACAAAGCCAGGGGTAATGCAAATCTAGCTATATCAACTAGAGTTGCAGAGATGAAGCAGGAACTTAGGGCAATACATAGCGATGCGCTGGATTTAGTTAATCCCCAGCGTATAGAAGACATCAACAAATCTCTAAGAGAAGCTAAACCAGAATATAACGAGATAGATATCAATGTGGTAGCCAGTAATAAAGTGAATTATTCATACAAAAATCTTCTTAATAAACTCAACGCGCTAGAGCAAGAGGTGACTAATGCACTAAAGGTATTACCGCCTGAGCGGCCTAGCTCATCGCCCACTGAGCCGCCCAAAACAAGAATTCAGATTCCAGTGAGGGCATCAAAACCAAGAACGCTGAGCTCAGGAGGCGCACCTAACGTAGGTACAAGCAGCCCAGCGATGCCACCACCAGAATGGACACAACGCCAATCTTCATGAGCAGATCCCAAGAGGAACACAGTACATCGGCAGTGGATCGCAGTGTTATGATAGCGGCTGTTAAAGATGAAAGGGCTAAAATACTGACAAAAATGGAGAAGATTGGCAAGAATGACAGGGAGTACATGATGGAGAAGTTTGTAAAATTGGAAGTCGACTTTTGAGCGGTTCTGAGTGGCACGGGGTCTCACGATAATTTACTTGATGACCATAAAAAACTCTTAGCAGAGTTAGAAAGTATTGTTACAGCTAGTTATGGACGTAAATAAAGAACACTGACCCGCTGAAACCATTAAGTCTTGCAAAGTATTACCGTCATGATCGGGAATCAAGTGTAAACGATAGTCAAATTGGGGATTGAATTCCCTAAGAATATCAGCAATAAAATCCCATAGGGGAATATTCGTTTCGGTGGCTATTCTTGCCATAAATAATAATGCTGTTTCACCTCTATTATTTTTAGCCGTTAAATCAACCTTATAACCGTTGACTAATTTTCTTGCTGTTACCAGATTTCTTGAACCTAATAACTCATGAGACAAGGGGGAGCCATAGGGGGTTTTCGCAGTAATACATTCTTTGCCAAATCGTGCGATGTATTGGTCAAAAAAATCCATATGATTGTAACTTACCGCTGCATGGGCGGCACTGGCAATAATTTCGCTTCGTTTACTTTGATCTTTATAATGGGGCAACAAAAGCCAAAAACAGTCCCAACGACCTGTTGTAGTACTGAAATGCAATGGCGTTAGCCCGGTAGCATCCTTCGCACAAGGTCTTAATCGATGGCGTACTATCAAATGCTGCAGTAATTCTGCCCGCCCATACTCAGCGGCTATATGCACACAGGTGATATTCATGGGTGGTAATGGTGTGATAAAACGTTTGGGGTATTTTTCAGCTAAAAAATCCACTACTTTGATATGACCACCTCTGATGGCATCATGGATTAAAAAACCAGTTTCACTACTACGATCCGTCGGTTGCTCTGGATATTTTGCTAAGCTACTTCGCAAACGCATAAGCTCGCCAT
>JBGSSQ010000054.1:0-2044 GCA_041736975.1 Gammaproteobacteria bacterium | reverse complement strand
GGGGGGGGGGCGTAAGTTCAGGTGCAAAAAGAAATTTGGATTAGCGATGGCAATCCTTTGCCGCCCTATTCAGTCCTTGAAGAACATCCTTGTCAGGGCCTATCGCTAATCCGACATCGTTCATCCGTGAACGATTAGTTTCAACTGTATCAGATTATTAAAAACTCGCAAGTCGACCAAATTGATGCCTCTGAGGGGCTACTCATACCCAAAAGGCCCTAAATCAGATTTTAACCTTAAATATCAATGACTTACATATGACCGGCATTTTCCAAATATGCCCGAGTGCGATATTGACGCACTACCGATTGAGAGATATCGCACAAGCTGTCCATACAGAATCTGCTCCAAGACCTTTAACTAGCAGACGTAATTGACTGAAAATAAAAGAATTTCAGTTTTCAGACACCCAAGGGGAAGCTGGGTCAAGTCTACCTGGCTTGATTTCCTGCATACTAATCACCAATGCTATTGCCGGGGAACAGAATAATATAATTCAGCAAAAATATTATAATTGATTTTTTCAAAATAGATTCTGGAAAATTATTCTTAACGTTGTTGATCAGCCTTTATTTTTCACAACCAACACAAAAATAAATCGAAAATATTTTGTAGAGTAAATTTGAAAAACACCTAATATACTAGTGTAAATCATAAACATTTACACTAGTAAGGCGCCATAAAAATAATCAAAAAAATTTGGGAATCACTGCGACTTATAAGTCGTCCGAAATTGACAGTGCATTGGAATTCGATTTACCCACTTGTTTTACTTTAGCTTTCACTCTTAAGTCCTTGACATACAGGTCAAAATCTAAGGCTCCATAATTTGTAGCCAAGGCTTTTTTGAGCTGATCACGCAACTCAGGCGTCATGGACTTAATATCCGCAGGTATCACTTTTTCAACACTGACAATGGCATAATTACCGTTAGTCATAGGTGCACTATCATAGCTCGGTATTTTACCTTTTGGTGCAGGCTGACGAAAAGCTAACTGTAGAAGCTCATTACTAAGATCGGATTTATTACGACTGACAGCGCTTTTTTCTTGCCATGTCAGATGATGACTGCTTAACAGATCGGCTGTTTTCTTGCCTGCACGAAGTGCTTCAATCAAAGAAGAAGCCATTTTCTCGACAGCAACTTCTGCGCGTTGCCGTTTTACAACAGCAACAATTTTATCTTTCACCGCATTCAAGGGGAGCGTTGTCGAAGGCTTCTGTGTGTTGAGTCGCATGACTATAACACGGCCACTGCCCAGATCAATAGGCGCACTATTATCACCTTGCTGCAATACTTCAGTACTAAATGCAGTAGCGACAAAATTGGGAGAAGCTTCAACCCCTTCTTTAGCACCTTCACGAGTAAAAAGCCCGGTCGATTTAATAGACAATCCCATGGCATCAGCAATAGGCTTTAAAGAATCAGGGTGGGTAAATGCTAACTCGGATAACTGATCAGTACGTGAGGTAAAATCTTGCTCAGCTTTCTGCTTAACTAAAGCGTCTTTGACTTTGGTTTCTACAGCGGCAAACGCCTGAGGTTTTGGCGCTTCCTTTGCTAATAATTTAAAAATGTAAAAGCCCTCTTTCTTAGGTAAGGCTTCACTCACTTGCCCTTCTTTCATTACTGAAAATATTTTAACCCAATCGGCAGTATCTTGACTCGCAGTGATCCACTCTACCTTGGCTTCAGTAGGTAGACTCTGATTCATAATCTGTTCTGTTATTGTTTTAATTCGCGCCTTAGCGGCTTCAATCAACTTCTCATTGGCGTCTAACGCTAGCGGTACAAGCACCTTAGCGACCTGCCAACGGGCTGGTGTAGAAAAGGTACTTTGATTGTTCTGATAAAAGTCCTGCATCTCTTGTGCAGTAACAGTCTGTTTAGACTTAACATCATCGACTGTCAGTTCAACATAATCAACACTCACCTGAGCTTCACTCAGGTAGTTCTGTGTATGAGCATCATAATAGGCCTTAATATCCTGATCGCTCAGCTTCACTTCACCCTCAAATTGCTCAATGGGGATGGTCAAGTATT
>JBGSSQ010000026.1:0-2485 GCA_041736975.1 Gammaproteobacteria bacterium | reverse complement strand
CACACCATCACCGTTAGTCCCCGATCACGATGATCACTGGCTCAGTGGCAGCAACAATGAACCCCTCGGCTTTGCCGGCGGGCAATGGAATCTCACGGCTTATTGTGATAACGATCCGGTTAATTCCACGGATCCGAGTGGACTCATAATTCTAATTAATGGTAAAGAATTATTGCCAACAGATGTTGAATATGAGAATCTTAGAACAAGCGGCACATCGGATTTGATACTAAGTACCTTCCATAACTCTAGGCATAAAATACATTACAGCGATCTAAAATATTTAAAATTTGAACTAGAACTCAGAAATATTATGATGAAAACAGCTAATGATATTGACAAGAGAATCAAAGACAAGGAAATGCGATTTCCTTATAAGGGTGAACCTAATATTTTCATAGGTGATCATGAAGAGCTGCGTCAAGATAAGTATGATGAGATAAGAAAATCAAGATCACCTTCAGATAGAATGAATAAGTTATGGAAGATGAAGGATGTTCAAATGGAGTGTCGTACTGGTGCCCAGTATGTATGGAGGAGAGCATTATTGGAAATGCTAGGTGACAAAGGATTTGATGAATATTATGAAGCAATGGATAATGTTTACTATGCGAAGGATAGAAAGAACCCTAATATTGAACAGAAATATTTTGGGATGGTGGAGTCTGACTGTGGACTGCCGTACCTTAATCAAAGTTATAGAGTTACTTCAGAAAAGCCTAGAGAGAACGACTGGGAAACTCACGAGCCCGTTCCTGGAGATTATCTTTCCTTCAGAAACCCGGGTGCTGACGAACCTTGGCACAACGAAAACGCAATTTTTATGGGCAAGAATGATAAAGGTGAGAATGTGTACTTTGCGTTTCCGTTTGGTATACTAAACGAAAATGAATTGAAGCAAAAATTAGTCGAGGCATACAAAGATCAAGGCAAGAAAGGTATAGCAGCGCCATACTATGTGCCCACGTCACTTATTAGCCTGGACTTCAAAGCCATCTACGACTATTCATCCATGAACAGGGAGAAAAAATAATGCAACAATACACTCAAAAAGTTGCGAAATCCACATTTTTATTTGCGATTTTCAGCATGCTACATATCATGGTGCACGGAAGTGAAACGCAGTTCAAAATAAAAATCACCGTGCAATCCAATACCATTCCTGGGGATCAACAAATTCCGACAAATCGCTTTGATGATAAGTATGGAAAATCTATACCTGATTACAGTTATTCGACATCAAGAAATCCAAAAACCATTAGTAATGTTCTGATATGGATTGACAACTTAGACCAAGAATATACGAATGCGATTGTGAAGCATGAAGAGTCAATTATACCAGTCGTCTCTATCAATGGCAATTATTCACCTCGATGTTCACTTGCTCGACCAAACGACCTAATTCAATGGCTTAATTTAGCTCCGTATAGTGATGTCGTTGGTTCAGACTTTACAGAGCAAAACATAAGCAAGAATTATGATATTCAACAAAAATACTTTAAGTGTGATAAATATGACAAACCATTGACACTTTTTTCACAAACTTACCCATGGATGAATGCAGTTGTTTTTGTACAGCGTAAAAGTAAGTGTTGTATTGTTATTGACAATACAGCGGTTTTAACTATTGACAAGTCTTTACTTACGAAAACATCACGTCTTCATATATGGCATGATAAATTTAAACCAGAATGTTTCAGTACAAATTCAGAATGTTTATTGCCATTTGGAAAAGGGGTTTTCACTATCGACCATAATAAAATTATGTTAGAAAACGATATTCAATTTGATTTACTGAGTCCTAAGTAGTTAATGGAAAAAAATGTTGCGGTAGGTTAGGTTGAGCTGATGAGCGTTGTGTGCCAAAAATAGTGGCGCGTGTTTTGGAGCAAAAATGGATGGTGAGAAGTGAGGTTTGTGTGGTGAAGATGGCAACAATTCGAGAGCGATCAACTCACACGATGTCGAGCGGCGATGTCCTTTCATCCCAGGCGCGCAGCGGTAGCGCCAAAGCTTCTGATCGAGTGTGCAAATCGAGTGAGATTTTACGCCGCGCGGCGGCTGTAGCTTTTCAAGAGTCCACCGAGTCTTTGCTTGCAACGAACCTCGACAAGCGGAACGACTTGGCTTTCGATAGCAACTCGTTTGGTCGTTGACCGTCCTCGCGCTTTCGGCTTGACCAGCAATTCGTTGTCCAAACCCTGGCGCGGCCAGTACTACTACTACGATCCAAATTGATCTGCCAGCTAGCTACGAAAGTGCAAAATTCTTGACATTAAGCTCTGAAGTGTTAGGATCATCCCATTCGGTCATTCTCTTGGCAAAGATCGAGAGGGCAGATTAATGTAAGCGTCCGGTGAACCGCATCTTGTGTGGCATGTTAGGCTGGGATTTGTTTTATCACAACGAATCCTCGGAGCGAATTCATGTCCCAGCGTCGAGTGCCCCGGGATGCGGCGAAGGAAGCTTGGTGGCGTGAGCAGGT
>JBGSSQ010000022.1:0-2435 GCA_041736975.1 Gammaproteobacteria bacterium | reverse complement strand
AGGATACCACTACTCGATACAGGGATCTCAACGACTGAAACCTCTGGTTGACCATCGCGCTCAAGTACTGAAACGTTTATTTCCATTAAGTTTTGCACACAGGGCTCAATCAACGCCTCTGCATCAACTTGAAAAACTTGAGCCAAGCCAGCTGCCAACTCTGCCTGCGAATTGGCGCGACTGACTCCAACACTGGAGCCGAGATTGACTGGCTTTACAAAGAGAGGAAAACTACTAAAGGCAGGCTGCGCTACAATTTTCTCACATGCAGAAATTAGGTCGAACTGAGATTCCTTCCTCAGTACAAGATAGCCAGGAAGAACGGGGATATCGTGCTGTGCAAGCACTGTCTTGCATAGGTATTTATTCATTGCGATCGCAGATGCAACTACCGGAGAGCCCGTGTAAGTCACATCCGCCATTTCAAAAAGTCCCTGTATACAACCATCTTCACCATACTGACCGTGAAAAATAGGCAAGAACACATCGACCGCTATATATTCATCTCGCTTTTGCAAAAATGAAATAAAACTTTTCTTTAACCCAACTTTAAGCAGCCCAGTATGGCCCGGCGTTGGAAGCAAGGTTACTTCTTCTAAGGAATCAATTGCAGCTGCAAAATTCTTATACACAGCAGTCTTTCTTAGTGGATCTCCAGTATACCATTTGCCAGAATGCGCAATATAAACTGGAATCACTTGATACGTAGTTACATCAAGAGCATCCATCGCTTGGATAGCCGATAAAATTGAGATCTCATGCTCTGCGGAACGACCACCAAACAAAACTGCTATTTTCTTCATCATCTTTCTCTGTATCGTACGCACTAAAAGACTTCACTGAACTCGTGTAGGTCAGGGAGATCGTTTTCAAGGAGAACAATATCACCTGCTGCACGAATTTTTGCTAGATAGCTTAAGGCTTGATCGCGTTTATCAAAGCAGTGAACAGCCTCTGATGGCATGCCACCCTCTGTTAACCCCTGCTCAAAAGCACGTCGATTCTCTTCATTCACCACAAACACCAAGTCGCAGATTGCTGCCGCTTGCTTGGCGATCTTCTTGTTCTCTTCAAATTGCCTATCTCCGAGCTCAATCATGCCTGGCGTAATTAAAATACGTCTCTTTCCTGGTAAATCCTTGAGCACTTCAAGCGCACAGCGAAAGCCCTCAGGGTTAGAATTGTAAGCATCATTAATCTGGATGTAATCGCCGTAGTCTTTTACTTCGAGACGATTCGAAACTGGTTCTAGGTTGCGCGCTACTGCAAGTATCAGCTCAGGATCAGCGCCAAGCGCAGCTGCCATGGTAAAACTCCCTAGCAAATTGGATAGTGCGCTGCGGCCATGCATTTTGACAAAACCGGGATAACTTTGTCCGCGCCACCTAACCAGGAACTCCGTTCCATGACGGTCAGTCTTAATGTCGCTCAGCTCAGCGTCTCGCACTCCGAGCCCTGCTTCAAGCCCATAGATATAGGTTTCTGGCGCACGAAACTCTGTTGCCATCTTCCGAGCACCTGGATTATCGCCATTCACAACCAAGATCCCCGTACCACCAAGCGCACGTGGGAGCTCTGATTTAGCACGGTAAACCTGATCCTCTCCACCAAATCGCTCAAGGTGCATCAAATGCACTGCGGTGACGATTGCAGCACTGACTGGTGTTAAATTACATAGCCGCGCTATCGAACCCTCATGGTAGGCACCCATTTCAATAACTGCATAACGCTGTGAGTCGTGCATGTGCTCACGAATCTCACGCGTAATGCCCATTTCGGTATTCACGCCCGCTTTAGGATAAAAAGTTGGGGCAAGAGACATCGAGAGGATCTCACCGAGCATATTCTTAACACTCGTTTTCCCAAAACTTCCAGTCACACCGATACAGCGCGGCGCAATAGACATAAATTTTTGATTCGCTTCGCGCTTAAGCTTCTCTTGTAAGGCGCGTTCTTGAGGTCTCAACAAGAGTACTGAACTTACCAGGAGAAGTGCCGGCGATTGGCAGATCAGTATTAAAGAAAAAAATCGCGGTAGTGGTAATAAAAAAAGTATCGCCAACAGCACGCCGCCAAGCACAAGGGCGACGACATAGATTATTCGCGCCCTGTGTGTTAAATTGAGTTTCTTCTTGCCCTCAAATCGCGGATCTTTTTCAATATATCCAATCGAGAACAGCACCACCCCCAATACTATATTCAAAGCGAACGAGAGCAGTGGTGGTAGATTTAAAAAAGTTTCGATAACGAGCGCACTTACTGCCGCTAAAGTGCCCCGAGTATCATAGGCACTATGTGTTTTAACCCAATTAATAAAACGCGACGGCGAATAATCATCTTGTTGTAGATAACGTAGATAACGAAGTAAACGCTTTGCAACAAAAACGAGCGCTCCTGCATAAAGAATTACCACTGCAAGAATCGAAAACGCGCTC
>JBGSSQ010000020.1:0-2810 GCA_041736975.1 Gammaproteobacteria bacterium | reverse complement strand
TAAATAATCTTACTACTTCGATAGTGTTGCCTCATATAAAATCAAACTTCTTAAATTGGAGAAATGTTAACTTAAGGAGTTACGAAATGAGGTAAACATGAGCTTAAAAGCACGCCAGGAGCTGATTGCGCCTCGTTGCATAGGTTCAAACCTAGGTCAATAACTCGTTGAAAAGGGCTGAAATCGAGTAACTACGGTCGTAGCCAGGTGCTGCACATGCTTCTTTTAGTTAGTTAAAAGATATAACACACTAAGAATTCCCGACATCCGAAAACCCATTATTCACCTTTTAAGCACAAGATAGGATTTTTTTTAATCTTATTTAGGCTTCTAAAAATATCCATTTGCAATATTTTATACACCAGATGGCAATTTCCATAATCTCTACTATACTGAAAGTAAGGGAGTAGCAAAATCTCTGCTAGCGATAGAGAGCGAGGTAGTACAAGGAGGCGAGAAATATTAACAGAGTGTCTGCGCTCGATGGGCTGGACAGCCTTTAGAACACCGGACTCAAAAGTTAAAGTAAGGGGTTAGCAAAAGCTCTGCTAGCAATAGGGGGCAAGCTAGTGCAAGGAGGCGACGAATATTAACAGAGTACCTATGGTCGATGGGCTGAACAGCCCTTAGAACATGTGACTCTCAAGTAAATGAGGAGATTGAATATGTTTAATATTATTAGTCGGCTCATGTCGATAAGACAAAAGCAGTCCTGGCGAAAAGCCAGCTTTAAAGATGAAGGTATTGAGCCAATTGTGGCACAAAGAGCTTCAGGTCTTCAGGCACAGTTAATCACTGCTGCTGCGGGGGCTTTGTTCTTGCTATGTAATCCTGCCTATGCTGACAAACGTCACGATGACAGGCATAAGCACGAGCACGAGCAGAATCAGGGGCATGATCGTCACAAGCATCAGCACAAACATCATCACGATAAAAAGCCAATCGTGATCAAGAAAATGCAGGCCAAATGTACCGCTCTTCTGAATGTGACACTGCCAAGTCCAGGACTTAACGTGACCAGTGCAGAAGTACGCGATAGTGGACTGCCAACTGAATACTGTGCAGTATCGTTTACTTTTACATTGCCAAATGGGCAGACTGTATTTAAATCAAATCAGTTCTACCCAAAAACTTATGAACGTCGCTTTGTGCATACTGGAGGTGGCGGCACTTGGCCGGGCCTTACAGACAACCCCAGTAGCACATACATGAGCCAGGGCATGGCACAAGCCACCTTTGGCGGTGATATTTATAATACGCTAGCTTATATGACTTATGATCTGAACAGTGAGGCGTCACGTGCCATTAACCGTGACGGGGCCCATTATTCAACGGTCATTGGTAAGGCTTTATCGAAAGCTTTTTACGGAGAAAAACCTCAGCATACCTATTTCAGTGGCTGCTCTAGAGGCGGTCAGCAAGGATTAGAGCAAGCACTTTATCATCCGGATACGTTTGATGGCATCGCTGTGCGTGCACCGGGCTTGCTTGTAACCCTTACTGGGGCTTACGGGACAAGATTGAAGCAAATGTGGGCTGCGGATGGATCAACAGGCTTCTCTTTACTGTTCTCGTTAGGCAGTCAGGTTGCTAATGAAATTAAACTGCAATGTGATGGTCTAGATGGTGTTGCTGATGGTGTCATTAGCAATCCTGAACGCTGTAATCCCGATTACAATGCCATCTTTGACAAAATAGGCCTTAACAGCGCGCAACGAGAACTGGTCATGTATTCTGTAACGCCTCACGCCATTGGCGACCCGGTAACTCCAGGGTATGGCACTGTCACAGTGACCGACTATGGCTACCCAGTAACTTTATCGAAAATCCCAGTAGACTATGATAATCGATGGATCCTGAGTGACACCTACTCGCTTATGGATTCCAGTTTTGATCCAATCGATAATGGTAATGATGACAAGTGGTTTAGCTCTTTCTTTCTCAGTGGAGTTGATGTCAATAGCCAGCCATTTTATGACAGGCTGGCTGAAGCGTATACCTCGCCCTATGAAGGTCTGTTCATAAAAAGCTTAAACGCATTTGCTGAACATCGCGGCAAATTATTACTTGTGCATACCTGGGCTGATAATTTAGTACAGATCACCCAAACAATAGGATGGTTCAATAAGCAAAAGGAACTCTTTGATGGTGATTCTGATGAGCTGAGAAAAACAATGCGCTTTTTCACCAAGCAAAATGGTGGGCATTGTGACATCGATAGCAATTCACAATTGGTTGCGTTAATTGACTGGGTTGAAATGGGCAAAGCACCTAAGCAGTTAGATGGCCTGGGCGCAGCGCCTTTCGATCGTCCAGCCTGTGAATATCCTAAGGTGCCAATTAAAAAGGATCAAAATGGATCGTTGCTTGACCCTAACAATTGGAAATGTGTGGCACCTGTTGTCGCAGAAAGCACTGTGACGCCAGTACAACCTACCCTATTAACAATTGCTGATGGCATCACGGCCTATAGTAACCAACAGGCGTTTTCCTTTGATGGGCATGAGTACCGATATGTTCGATCTCTGGTAACACCGAATGAGCTCAAGACACTTTATTATACTAGGGATGATGCGCGTAGTGTTTGTCTAGGACTTGGTGCTGGGTGGGATCTAGCCAGTATCCACAGCCAAGCTGAAAATGACTTTATCTTCAATACGGTGATGGGACCGAATGGTTATTTTGGCTATTTAGGTGGCGCTATTGATATTAGTGGTGATAAGAAATGGTACTGGTTGGATGACCCTGGCCACACAACAGCGTTTTGGGATCGCTATGGCACATATAACGGTACAAATCCTGATGGTGTT
>JBGSSQ010000019.1:0-3970 GCA_041736975.1 Gammaproteobacteria bacterium | reverse complement strand
AAATCCAAACCTAGAAAAGAAGATAACCCTAAACGCACAATACGACTTTCAGTCGAAGAAAGGCCCGTAATGGAAATATGGTTCCATTGACAGCCAACCTGTTTTTCTTTGGGACGAACACTGCCATCGTCATTGTTCAGTATAGAAGGTGATTTTTCAAAAAAAGCAGTGATCATCTCGTATAATGTATTGCCCGTTGGTTGAGTTTTAAACATCTTTTTAGCCCAAGAGCCCTCAGTATATTTGCAGATTTCCATTGTTTCCTCGGGAGGATTAACAATCTCAGGTGCGGTGATTTTCAAAGATTGACTATTATCTTGTGAGTATTCAACACGATAACCGTTTTTAATATCCTTGCGAAAAGAGAGATCCAAGATGAAATACTTATAGCGCTCTATAGAGAGAACTTGGATCTCCGATTCAAAATCATGATTGTGCATGACTAAATCACCTTGATAGCAAATGGCGGGTTTTTCATTTAGAAGACTACCACCGCACTCACCATACTCTTCAAAAGTAGTTTTAGTAAAGCCATGACAAACCCCTCCCGGTTGAGACAGTAAGATCTCATCATTTACGGATGTTGTCGCAAAAAAATGTTGATGTTTTTTGTTTGAATCCACCATGATTTCCTGCATTGATTCGGAAGAAAGATCCCAAACAATCTTACAGTCCCGGGTCTTGAAATTCAGAGTCGAATAAGATTTACCATCAAAAATAATCAATCGCTCTTTATCCATGAAATACAATGGCTTTAACCACTTAGCTTGCATGGTCTTGCTCAGCAAGGCATACCCCGTTTCTGTATCCATGATACACAGCGTTCTTTGCACATCATCACCAATGCAGTACGCTACCAGCCCTTCAGGGCCTTTGATGATCGGCGTTTCTGTTACTGCACCGTCAGCCTGGTAACGCACATGCCAGTAACCATTGGTATTTTGGATAACGTAAAATTGATCAGAATGTAAAGCGAAGGTATTGCCGTTCAGCACACAGAGGCTGCCAGCCAATGAGGTGGCTTCGGGAACTTCTATAGCGGTGGTTTTGTGAGTGAGTGGATTTAGAATGACTATACTTTCCATTGCATCACGTCCCGTGCCATAAATCATTGACAACAAAATATTGCCATCACACATCACGTCCAGGGAGCGGATATCAGCGCCCTTCATCAGCTTGTGCACTGTGCCCGTAAATGTGTCTTTGTTAAGATTAAAATCTTCGCAAGGATGAGAGTGGTCGGGCATACGCAAACTATATTTGACTGAGCCGGGATTACGTGCATTTTTAGCTTGACGAGCAGCAGCGGCAAAAATAGCCCCAGAGGGCAATGTGGCCCAATGGGTAACCGGATTAGCCCCTAGCCCCATATCCAATGTGTAGTAACCCTCTAACACTTGGTGATCACGCAAAGGCCCCTGATAAACAACTCGAGTAATGGTCTCATTGTCTACCACAAACTTAAATTTCGCGGCCCTAGAGAGCAAACAACAGCCCAAGAAATTGACTTCATTGACTATCAAAGTATTGTTGGGCAGCTGCAGCCATTTTTGAAATTGTTGCAAATGACGATCTTCGAAAGGCAGGCCGTAGAAGTTGAGTTTGCCGTCTTGCACCATGGCGTTGAAGGTGTTTTTGCTGAAACGGTTATTTTCTAGGGCAAACCAGATAAAGCTGCGGGCATGGAAGGGTTGGTTGTTTTTGTGATGCAGTTCGCTGAGCTGGCCGCAGGCATTGAGTAGGGCTTCAATGTATTGTGCGGGGAGGCTTTGGCATTGGCGTATATTCAAATATTCTAGTGCGTTGGTCTCGCCGTCGCAGATTAATTCTTTTAGTTGGATGGTGTTTTCGAGGTTAAGATGCTTGAGTTTTGGGGCGTTGATGCGCACCGTTTTTAGTCCACCACAACCGCAGAGATCCAACTTTGTTATGGCCGGTAAATGCGTGGCGTCTACCGTGCTGCATTGGGTTTTACTGAGGATAACGGTTTCCACATCGGGGCAGTGTTTGCTCACGACTTTGAGTATATCCCCGTCTAAGCCTGCGCATCCGCTGAGATCCAGGGTTTCTAAGTTGGGAGAGTTTTCTAACAAGCGCTCCAGCTGTCTCAGTGTTAGTGCTGTGCAGCCTTTTAATTTGAGCTCGGTGAATGAAATTTGTTGCTCGATAATGGTCTCAATGATCGCTTTATTATCTAAAACCTGACTGTCCCAGCGTAGGCGGTTAATAATATATTCTTTTTGACCGTCGAGTGGAAAGGCTTGCAGCCTGGTGGTATCACCCTTACTGATTTCTTTAATAGCGTTTTCTTTTTCTTCTTCCATCGCTTTTGATTTTTCGTAGATTTGTATGGCGGCTTTAATGCTACTTAATTTACCGGTAGCTTGATGTTTATCGGAAGCGAGCTGAGAAACCAAAACATCCGTAGAATTTGATTGAGTAACAAAGCCCTGTTTGCCAGGAAGGCGCTTAAATAAGCCTTTTGTTAATATTTCAAATAAGGCATAGGCATCAAATGATGGATTCTCGTTAATTACCTTAAAATACTCGCGATATAATGCGGGGCGAGTGTACTGCATAACCATTAAACCAGTAAAAAAGTTGCCACGCGCTCTATTATTGAGCACCTTTTGCGTGTGACAAAAGCGTTCGCATAATTTGGCGAGTTCAGTTTCTTCAAAACACATTCCGAGGTGCGTGTAATCATGCTCTATTTTCAGTGCTTTCTGCAACTTCTCCTTGCCCTCTTGCACCTTCTTACCGATGAAAGATAGCTTTTGCTTTTTTTCTTCAGCAGTAAGGGTTTTATTCTGCTGCTTGTCAGCCTGATCCGTTGTTCGACTTCTAACGAGCGTGCGAATGAATTTAGCTTCTTTGGAAGTTTCTGCAGCAGTGAGTGTATAGCCATTTTCTTCATCACGGGGGAACAACGTGAGCTGATTCGCCTCCTCTTCATCAAGCAGTCGATTGAGCTCATCAAACAGCTGTCTTGGATTCATTTCTAGGAGCATACTGATTGCCTGTGGATCAAGGCTATTGCCATAAACTTCTTTTAGTAAAAACAAAATATCTTTGAAAAATAATTTCTTACCGCCGCGCCCATCAGGAATAAAAGCAGGAACAAAGGCGTGATCACCGTCAACGTTAACTAACACCGTGCGCAACCCGTCCGGTGTAGGAATAGGCACTAAAATAAATTGCGCATCGTGGCCATCTTCTTGGCCTACCAAATTTTCGATAATGATCAGCAAGGTTAAATAATACGGATCGATAGTAGACAGTAATTTTTGGCGTATAGCTGCATGATCATACGGATTAACACCCTCAAAATCTGGCCCCAGCAATTGTTCTACCATGTTTCGTAATTCAAGGTACTGAGGATCATTTGTTGATAATAGCGCTCGCAGCGCATCATCATCCCTTAAGATACTGCTAAGCGGAATGCCTTTAATTGCATTACTCATTTGCAATGGGAGTGGTTTTTTACCATTAGGCGTTACACAGCGCCAAAGCTCACTATGCAAGGAGGAGATACTACCAAATAAACGGTGCAAGGTATCTAAGGCAAACTGTCGCCCTGGAAATTCAGGGATGGCTTTACAAAAAACCAGCACTTCCTTTTCGAAACTCAGTGGAATCACTACGTGAGTGCCAGCAGCCACAGTGCTTTTGATATTCAGATCACCTTTAGGATTAATCAACTGATCCCAAACTGTTTTGTTTAAATAACGTTTTTTGTGCTGTGTCCCTTGGATCATGCAGGACTCTGGGTGATCCTTATCAGGTTTGGCAGTACTCATGCGCTCTATCGCATATTGGTAAGCAAATTTTGGGTGGCGTTTAGCTAATAAAGAAACGCCTTCGGATATTTCCTTATCTTCGCGATAATGTAGCGCAAACTGTACTGCCGAAATAGTATCAGCCACATCAACAGCACCTTCATTCAGCAACGCAATGAATGCCGCGGGGT
>JBGSSQ010000005.1:0-5648 GCA_041736975.1 Gammaproteobacteria bacterium | reverse complement strand
AGTGCGCCCAATATGGCTGATTTGCCCGCTGATGCTGGCCTTGAAGTAGCGTTTATTGGCCGCTCTAACGCGGGCAAGTCCAGTGCCATGAATACTATCACTGGGATTAAAGGCTTGGCGCGTACCAGCAAAACCCCTGGGCGAACCCAGACCATGAACCTCTTCAGCTTAGGTGCCACCGCTCGTCTCGTGGATTTACCAGGTTATGGCTATGCTAAAGTTCCCCTGGCCGTTAAGCAGCGTTGGCAGAAGGTTCTGCATGACTACCTGGAAAGGCGGGAATCGTTGGCGGGCCTAGTGTTGGTCATGGATATTCGTCATCCGTTAAAAGAAACGGACCAGCAATACATTGAATGGGCGACATTGTCCGAAGTGCCGGTGCATATTTTACTGACCAAGGCCGACAAATTAAGTCGTGGCTCGGCTGTTTCTACCCTTTTACAGGTGCGTAATGCTTTACAGCGATATGGCTCACTGGTGAGTGCACAAATCTTTTCTTCTCATGATCGAACTGGTCTTGAAGAGGCTCTGTCACAACTGGATATTTGGTTTATGCGCGAGGGGGAAGAAGAGTCCAGTTAACTATCTATGGGCTATTCTGCACGAGCTGAGGCGTGTTAAAAGCCTTTGCCTGCTGTTGACATTGGGGAAGCATGATCATGTTCAATTCAGTTCGACGTACATTTGCAAAAAATGAGGTGACCTCCTGGTCGCTTCCGAACTATTGGGATATCGTTGCTCTAATATTGATTGTCAGTGTTATTTTTTTAATAGGCTGGGCGGCAGCTGGAATGACAACCACTCGTTTTGAAGTTGGTGAAACCATCCCTATCTCCTTAGATCCCAGTGCACTCCCTTATTATTCATTGCGTACGGTATTGCGCATGTTCATTGGCTTGGTCTTGTCATTGCTATTTACCCTGGTGATCGGGTCTCTGGCAGCTAAAAATAAACGTGCTGAGCAGGTTATCATCCCTATTATCGATATTTTGCAATCTGTTCCTGTATTGGGTTTTCAGGCTATCGCCGTGGTGCCTTTTATTGCTTTATTTCCAGGAAGTCTTTTAGGGCCTGAATGTGCCGCCATTTTTGCGATTTTTACTGCGCAAGTTTGGAATATGACTCTGAGCTTTTATCAGAGCTGCAGGACCATTCCCGTAGAGCTCACAGAAGCCGTTACCATGTTTCGTTTATCTACATGGCAGCGATTTTGGCGGATGGATGTACCCCATGCGATGCCAGGATTGATTTGGAATGCGATGATGTCCATGTCGGCGAGCTGGTTTTTCGTCGTCGCCGTTGAGGCTATTACCTCAGCTAATCAGCACATCATGTTGCCTGGAATCGGCTCTTACATTGCCATGGCACTACCTGAGGCAAATTTACATGCGGTAGGCTATGCCATCATTGCCATGTTTGTGGTGATTCTTGCCTATGATCAATTGATTTTTAGACCCCTCAGCCAGTGGATGGGGCGCTTTCAAGCAGAAGAATTAGAGGATAGTACTCAAACTGAATCTTGGATTGTTAGCTTGTTTGAGCATACCCGCGTTTTGCGCAAAATGGGTGATTGGGTCACTCGCTTTTGGGATGCCTTTGTCAATTGTGCTTGGTTTCGCCTTAAGGCTCCAAAGCCCACCAAAGAGCCTAGTGAAGTAATGGGTAAGCTTTTACTGGTCACTTGGTATGTGCTGCTATACGGAACAATTATCTGCGGTGTGGCCTTTATGAGTTGGTATTTCTTCGCGCGGCTAGCATTGAGCGAGGTGCTGTCTGTCTTCGTGTTAGGGTTGATTACCGGTTTGCGTGTGATGGTGTTGATAGCGTTGAGCAGTTTGATTTGGGTGCCTATTGGCGTGTGGATAGGGCTGCGTCCTCGAGCCACTAAAATTGTGCAGCCAATGATTCAGTTTTTAGCTTCATTTCCGGCTTATTTATTTTTCCCTGTTGTGGTGATGGTGATCGTTCGTTATCATTTGAATCCAGAGATTTGGACCTCGCCACTCATGGTTTTGGGCACACAATGGTATATTCTATTCAATGTTATTGCCGGCACTATCGCCATTCCCAAAGCGTTGCGCGATGTGGCTGACAATTTGCAAGTCACCGGATGGTTGTGGTGGAAACGAGTATTATTACCCAGTATATTTCCGTATTTTCTGACAGGTGCCATTACCGCTACCGGTGGTGCATGGAACGCCAGTATTGTAGCAGAAGTGGTGGTGTGGGGAGATACCACGATTAGAGCCACTGGTCTTGGCTCCTATATTACAGAATACTCGACGCACCTTGATTACCCTCGCCTTGCGCTAGGAATTGCTGTAATGTGTCTTTTAGTCGTTATTGTTAATCGAATTATTTGGCGGCCGTTGTATAATATGGCTGAGACACGCTTTGCTGCCAGTTGAAAATAGGAATGTTCGATGCCAGATGTTGCACAAAATAAAGTCAAGCCATCACTGATTGAAATAGTGGGTGTGAAAAAATCATTTAAGAAAAGTGATAACCAAGAATTGTTGGTGCTTGATAATCTTAACTTCACCTTAAGAGAGGGTGAATTAGTGGCTTTATTGGGTAAATCCGGCTCAGGTAAATCAACGTTATTACGAATTATCGCAGGCTTAGTAAAGCCCAATGCTGGCAAAGCGCGGTTTTGTCAACAACCTATTCACGGACCAGTACCCGGTATGAGCATGGTGTTCCAAAGCTTTGCATTGATGCCTTGGTTGACTGTATTGCAGAATGTAGAGCTTGGTCTAGAAGCACAAGGTGTGCCTAGAACTGAGAGACGTGCTCGTGCGATTGCAGCCATCGATCTTATTGGTCTGGATGGCTTTGAGTCTGCTTTTCCCAAAGAATTATCCGGTGGCATGCGTCAACGTGTTGGCTTTGCGCGTGCGTTAGTCGTTGATCCTACCGTGTTATTGATGGATGAACCTTTTTCAGCATTGGATGTTTTAACCGCCGATAATCTACGCAGCGATTTAATGAATTTATGGCAGCAGGGTAAAACTAAATTAAAAGGCATCGTATTTGTTACTCATAATATCGAAGAGGCGGCATTGCTGGCTGATAGAATTTTAATCTTTGGTAGTAATCCTGGGTGCATTCGCTCGGAGTTAACGGTGGATTTAGATCATCCTCGTAACGACTCAGATGCAGATTTCAGAAAAATTGTGGATGACATCTATACCTTGATGACTCAACCAGAAGCAGGTACCACCACAATGCCTGGCATTAGATTTAAAACAATTGGCTTGGGTTATCGATTACCTAAAGTGGAAATTTCAGAGATTACTGGCTTTTTGGAAGCGGTTAATTCACCCGAATATAAAGAAAAGGTCGATCTTCCTGAGATTGCAGAAGAACTTCATTTAGATGTCGATGATCTGTTCCCTATTACCGAAGTGTTAGAGATTTTACGTTTTGCCTCGGTGGCTGAAGGTGATATAGAGTTGAGTGAAGCGGGTAAAAGAATTGCCGATGCTGATATTTTACAACGTAAAAAAATATTTGCTGCTCATTTAATGAGCTACGTGCCCCTCGCTCGTCATATTCGACATGAGCTAGACAAAGAGGCTGACCATCGCGTCAGTGAAGAAAGATTTTTGAGGGAGCTCGAAGATTATTTAAGTGAAGAAGCGGCTGAAGAGGTATTGACCATTGTGATAGACTGGGGCCGTTATGCAGAAATTTTCGCTTATGATTATAATACTGGCTTGTTAAGCTTGGAGAATCCTAAATAAAATTGGGACATCAGTCAGATCAGTTTAGGTGCAGCTTTAGTGATGAGATGGGCAGCGTTATCGACGTTGTGTTGTCATTGTAAAGTATTTCTGTTATAAGCTGTTTACACACGTTTTTAACTTATGATGAGGATATTGGAATGAAAAAATCTATGATAGCGGCGTTGCTATTATCGGCTGGTTTTTCTGGTTATGCGGTTGCTGAGGCTAATGTGCTACAAGGTAGAGATTTCTGGAACCCAGTTATGATAATGAATTCTACTAGCCAAGATATTGCCTATAAAGTAGTGTCACACGCCAATAAATCGGATAATTTATACGGCGTTAAAATGGGTAGAGAGGATACTTATCATGCTGGCTTTGGTGATAAAAATGCAACATTTTATGTTGGCATTTGTGCCCATATGGACTATAACGGTGGCCGTTGCTCAAAGCTGGAGCCAGATACCTTTAAAAACTGTGTCAATAATGTTCATTATAATGCAGAGTTGGTTAAGGTTGTTCAGGTGCGCTCACCGAGTATTTGTCGGGTTATTTGCCTTGATGGCAGCAGCACTTCTTGCTTAGCTAATTACTAGTAAAGTCAGATTTTAGCAGGCCCCGCTACAAGTAGGGTCTGCTTTATTAGCCTATTTCTTAAGCCTGTTGAGGCCGTATATGGACAATCACCCACTTTGCCCTTGTGGATCTAAAAAAAACTATGAAGGTTGCTGTCAGCCTTATCATAATGGGAGCAGCGCTGCGCCATCTGCAGAAGCATTAATGCGTTCAAGATACAGTGCTTATGCCATGAATGTTTTAGATTACATTGCCAGTACCATGATGGGAAAGGTAGCAAAAGGCTTCGACAGAGAGCATTCAGAGCTTAATCAAAACCATACAAAATGGCTCGCATTAGATGTTGTGCAAAGCTCTGTAGATAACAACAATCCTAACCACGCTTATGTAGAGTTTAGGGCATTGTTTAGTTTTGATGAAAAAAATTCAGTTATGCATGAGCTGAGTGAATTTAAGCGAGTCGATGGCCGTTGGTTCTATATTGACGGAAAAACAAAAAAAGGTAGTAGAAACGATTTATGCCCTTGTGGCAGCGGGAAAAAACTTAAGCGTTGTCACGGTGGGCTTGAACACTAAATGTCACTAGGCCTGTTACCAAGGAGTTAAAATTGGCTTATCAAATCCATTATGAAGTGAGTCCAAAGCTTGAAGATGTACAAGTTTTGAATGATGGCCTCTATGAGCAAGCCAAAAATAAAAAAGGCATGAAACCATTCGAAAGTTTTGCTTATTTCATTCGTGATAAAAATAATCAGAACAACTTGCCAAAGATAGTCACTGTCTTTTTATATCAGTCAACACATTTGATTGGGGGGCGTTAGATTTTTATAAAAAGCTAGGGTTCATTGTAGACTTGGAAAGAGCCGGTTTCGATAAAAGTTCCACCTATTACTTCTTACGAAAAAATCTGACTTAACTATTCTTTAGTTTGCTGGCCAGTAGTTTACGCTTAGCGACAAATCTGCAGGGCTACTGGGGTCAAGCCCCCGCCCCCCGACACACACATACATTCCCATCACAAGCGAGAGCCCCAGATACCTTATTTCTACCCGTATTTTTTGTATTAAAAAGACTGTAAAGATGATAATTCTGTAATATGCTATAATAAGAACAGGTATGGTGCGAGTTGTGGGGGTGAGTATGGAGAGCAAAAGTAGTGAAGATGTTGAGGCGGCAGTACGTTTATGGCATACCGCCTATAATGCGG
This sequence comes from Gammaproteobacteria bacterium, assembly GCA_041736975.1. GTDB lineage: Bacteria > Pseudomonadota > Gammaproteobacteria > JAIEPX01 > JAIEPX01 > JAIEPX01. The sequence goes on along the minus strand of JBGSSQ010000005.1, from coordinate 137 downwards.
TAGAAGAAAAAAATAGTCTTCTCTTTTTTGATGCGGCAACAAAATTTCAACGGCATATGCACGAAACTGATCTGGTGAAAAATACAGATGCTTGTGCGTATATAAAGACGACAACCAAGCCGTTCACCGATGAAACT
>JBGSSQ010000215.1:0-2597 GCA_041736975.1 Gammaproteobacteria bacterium | reverse complement strand
ACGCGATTCACTTTTCCAGATATAGGAACAATATTTTTACTTTAAGAGTCCGTCCCGGACTTGAGATTGTTAGACTTTGTGCAAGCTCTCTTGATGTGTATATACGTAGTTACCTCAGTCAAGATACTCAGCGAGAATTTTTTAATAATATTTTAGAGTATGGCGTTGGGGTAAGAGTGATCCCAACAGATCGGCTGAATATTTCTTTTAAATATGAGTTTATGCAAGGCAACTATTTGCCTGCATCCTCTCCGAATTCACCGAATCCATATGGAGCTAAATATCACTATAATCTGTTTGGGATGAATTTATTTCTAAGGTTTTAAAATGGCCAATGAATACATCATTATCCTTTATTACCTGATGTGGGGATTGCTTGTATTCTGTGCGATTGTTTTTTTATTGTCTGGTCTCGATGATTTATTTATTGACCTCTACTATTGGATGTATCATTCATGGCGCTTACTCGTCTTAAGGAAAATTAAAGGTCTGACTTACGAAAAGTTGGCTGAATTACCAGAGAAAAGAATTGCAGTCATGGTTCCTTGCTGGCATGAGGCTGGGGTCATTGAGGAAATGCTCAGGCATAATGTTTATTCGATGGATTACGATCACTATGATATCTTTGTGGGTTTGTATCCGAATGATCCTAAAACTGTTGAATCTGTGAGAACAATCGCAAAGCAAATTCCACATATTCATTTGGCGATCAATAAGAAGGACGGGCCTACAACGAAGGCGGATAATTTAAATTCTATCTACAGTCACATCTTGCAACATGAAAAAAACACTAATAATAACTACACCATCTTTGTGCTTCATGACTCTGAGGACATCATTCATCCTTTATCATTTAAGTTGTACAATTTCTTGATGCCCAAAAATCATATGGTGCAAATTCCAATCTTTCCCTTAAAAATTGAGCTGAGGAATTTTACACATTGGACTTATAATGCAGAATTTTCAGAAATTCATACTAAAGATATTATCGTGCGAGAGAAAATTGGCGGATTGGTTCCGTCGGCAGGTGTAGGGACAGCCTTCTCTCATGAAGCGATGGAAGCATTGAAGAAGGTGAGAGATGGTGTGCCGTTCTCCATTGATTCGCTGACGGAAGATTACAGCACTGCATTACAGTTGAGGTTGCAAGGGTATAGAGAGATTTTTGTAGTTAGATTTTTTTATCGAACCCAGTGGCAAAAAAAATATTTCTTCTTTGGCCCATCGGTTGCGAGAAATGTGAAAGAGTATATTGCAACGCGTGCCCTGTTCCCTATGTCATATACTAAAGCAGTTAGACAAAAAACACGGTGGATACTTGGTATTTCATTTCAAGAGTGGATTAACACAGGCTGGGTTGGCAATATATCAACGATCTATACCTTGATGCATGACCGTAAATCCATCTTCACCCATCTCGTCAATGGCATGTTCTTTTTGCTCACTCCCTTTTGGATTATCTACTCTATCTTGACTTCGAACTCTCCAGAGTACCCGACCTTGCAAGACTTATTTGAACAACATCCTTGGGTGTGGACTCTCATTGTTATTTCAAGTTATTTAATGATCAATCGTATCTTACAAAGAGCTATTTCGGTTTATAGGGTTTATGGATTTATCCCCGCTATCTGGAGTATTCCGTTAATCTTATATGGCAATATTATTAACTTGCATGCTCTGCTGCGCGCTTACATCATTTTCATGTTTGCACCAAAAACGAAAAGCGGTTCCCCTGCTTGGGACAAGACGGATCACTCATTTGCAATTCAAAATTTACTCATTCCCTATAAGTTAAGAATTGGTGATATGCTGATTGAGCAAAGCCACATTACCAAAGAACAATTGACCAAGGCGCTCGTCGAACAAGATGAGACAGGCGAACAGTTAGGAAAGGTTTTAGTGAAGCTCGGGTATGTGAGTCAAAGTGTTTTAACGCAATTACTGGCTAAACAATATGACTTGGAAATTATTCCTCAAAGCGAGATTGTGGCTTTGAGATTTGAATCAATTCCTTATATGTCTCGCTATCATTATGATTGCCTTATTCGAGAGAATAGTCTTCCCATTAAAGTACACATGGATACATTAACCATTGCTATCACTGACCCTTCTAATGATACTTTGATTGCAAAGATTATCAAGTGGATTGCACCGTATAAGCCTGGGTTTGTATTAATGTTGGCAGATGAATTATTTGAAGCGGAACATACTAGCGCTTAGCGTCGTCTATTTTTTTCTGTTTAGTCCTATCGGACATTCATTAAATCGTTTATGATGATTTTTAAATTATCCCATCATACTTTCAAGGAACGATTATGAAGATGGAAAATCTTATGGCGACTATCGTCGCTTCATCACTAATACTCGCACTCAGTAATACCTATGCTAAAACGACAGTGATTGCTTGTCCATTCGACAAGGCAAGATCATGCTCATTATTTAAAGACATCTTAAATGATGTTGATGCAAATGGCTTACGGTACTACGGGCCAACCAACTACGACCACCGTTTCTCTGGGGAAATTGCTGTATTTGACTCGAATTTAGTCCAACCCTACACAGATAGTGTGAACGCGCCAGGACAAATCAAACTAGTC
>JBGSSQ010000407.1:0-4849 GCA_041736975.1 Gammaproteobacteria bacterium | reverse complement strand
ACATCAATTGCCTGAGCATTTGGCTAGGCTCCCTGAGTTAAAGATAACAATGCAAGCGACCACCAAGGATGATGATGCTGTCTTTAGGGTTGCGTCAGTACAAATTTACACCTCTTTTTCAGACGACGCCCATTTACATTTTGAAGCTAAAGTGCGTGGTGACAACGTAGTGGTTAAAATTATCGATGAGCGTGCACGTTCGAATGTACGTAAATACTCGCTGTACGGTAACGACAAGCCTGTGGTTCTGATCGTGGATGACGATTTATGTATACGTAGAACACTTTCTCGTTGGCTAAGTGACAGAGCTAACATGCAAGATTGTGATGTATATCAAGCTCAAGACGGTGAAGCTGCTGTTGAATTATACAAAGCACATTTTTATTGTGCCTGTATTTTTATGGACATGCAAATGCCTAAGATGAATGGCTTGAAGGCTTCCATTTTAATCCGTGAATTTGAAAAAAAGCATGCATTACCCAGGACGCCAATTTATTGCATGTCTGCTTCAGATGTTGATCAAATAAGTTTGATAGATCACGGCATCGATAAACTATACAGCAAGCCACTGGGGAAGCAAATGATTTTATTGGCATTAAATGAAGCTATTGAGTTGCAGCAAAAAAATAAAGTTAAAAAAATTTACGATGATGGAGCTGGCGCCTCTTGTTCTTTCTCCTTGTAAATTTTATTTTTCAAGTGGATAATTGAGCGGCTAAACTAGCACAAAAAGACTGTTCTACAATACATTTAACACTGCTTAGGAGAATCAAACAATGCAACAACTACCCGATGAATTTGCAAGCCATCCGCAATTGAAAAATAAAACCAACTTGCCGACATTGCTGTTTTTTATGCATAATGCTGATGCAACGGCCACGTTGTTTGTGAGAGAACACTTAGCTGAACTCCACAGTTTAGGCTACAAGCAAGTCATTACCACGTTCAATGAAAAAGAGGGGGGCTTGAATGCGACTTATATCGAGAAATTGCAGCAGCGTCTACGTTACACTAAGTCCGCGATGAGTCAGCAAGTAGATAACCAACTTAAGGATAAACTAAACCAAAGTCTTGTTATTCTTGATGAGGAAATTAAATTAGCTGATGCTTGTGATAAGCTAGGAATGAATATAGATGGTGGAGCACCAGGGCAAAAAAGCACCTTGGGTTACTATTTAGCCTGTGGTTTTGATCCTCAGTCCGCTAGTTACCGTGCGCTAAAAACTAAATATAGTGGTATGGAGCAGTTATTACCTCAAGCTATACACCAAGAGTTGATGGCGACAACTAGGCTCCCTCAGCTGTTGGATGAGCATTTACACAAAAAAATTGCTGAGGCAGAACGTCTTCAACCGGGTGGTGTTATTGCTATGCTAGGATATGATTGCTATACAGTGCAGCGGCAACTTAAATCTCTTCAGAGCTCTACTAGCTTATTAGCAGGAATTCATGGTGTTAAAGCATCGCCAATGCATTACTTATCTTACTTTCTCTATGGTGAAAAGCCCGTAGATAGTGATTTGCACTATGCGGCATTAACCGGAGATGATGAAGATTTTTCTATTCTTAGTAGTGAATTATTTTGTTTGGGATTGTCACGTGAAAAATTAACGACGAAAAATTCGGACAATTTTTTCAAAACCATGCAGGAAGCGATAAAAAGCCACACCTTACTGACTCCCTATCTAGATGACAGGATAGAACCTAAGAAACTCTTGGCTTCAGCTCAAAAAATATATACTTCAGCAAAGGATTCTACAGAAGCTAAAAATAAATACAAAATGGCCTTTGTCTTTGCTAGTTCTACTGCTAATGAATGTCAGCACTTGGGTGGCCATTATCGTTTCTTAAGGTCGCAAGCATTGATATTGGCGGCGCAATCTGCAGATGAGCTGGGTGACTCAAAGTTTGCATTTGAGCTCTATCAACAAGCTCGTAATCTTAGGCGTGACCTTTATGGTACTAAACATGCGAGCATTGACGAAGTTGATGCTTTAATTAAATGCTGCCTTGCAAAAATTGTTGCTTCAAAAAATGCAACTGAAGATACCGAAACATTGGGTAACAGGTTATAATGCAGTGTGTGTAAGGATTTGGTAGACCAGAGGATGTTTGCAAGGCATTAATACAGGGACGAAAGTTATGACAGATGAAAATTTATGGCATAAATCACCATCACCGCTAGGTGTTTTACTGGTGAATCTAGGGACGCCGGCGGCACCTACGCGGCGTGCAGTGGGTCGTTATTTGCGTGAGTTTTTATCGGATACGCGTGTGGTCGATGTGCCTCGATGGGCTTGGTGGTTCATTTTAAACGGAGTTATTGTGCCGCTGCGTAGTGGTCGTGTGGCACGAAATTATCAAGAGATTTGGTTGTCTGAGGGCTCACCGCTACTAGTGAATAGCCAGCGTCAAGTTGATGGACTGCAATCGCTGATGAACCAGCAATCCGATTGTGAGGTGATTGTCGCTTTAGGCATGACCTATGGTCAGCCTTCTGTTGCATCGGCATTGCGTAAATTACGTGAGCACCGTGTTCGCCAGCTGTTAGTATTACCAATGTATCCGCAGTATTCAGCGACGACGACCGGGGCGGTATTTGATGCGGTGGCGCGCGAGCTACGTTCATGGCGATGGGTGCCTACGTTACGCTTTATCAACCATTATGCCGACGAGCCTGCTTACATAAAGGCTTTAGTTTCCAGTGTACAGAGGCATTGGCAAGAAAATAAGCGCGGTGATTGCTTATTAATTTCATTTCATGGCTTGCCCGAGCGATATCTGCGTGAAGGCGACCCGTATTATTGTTTTTGTCATAAAACGGCCCGTTTGCTGGCGGATCAGTTGGGGTTGGCTGAAAATCAGTGGCGATTGGTTTTTCAATCGCGCTTTGGTCGTGAGCCTTGGTTGCAGCCTTATTGTGATCAAACACTAAAATCCTTGCCGGCTGAAGGCGTGCGTAATGTGGATGTTATTTGTCCCGGTTTTTCCGCTGATTGTTTAGAAACACTTGAGGAAATTAATGTCACTAACCGTGAAATGTTTAAACAAGCAGGTGGTAATGCCTATCACTATATTCCTGCCCTTAACGATCACCCGATGCATCTGCAGGCCCTGGCAGAGATTGTACGCCAGAACCTGTGTTTCAGTCCTAATGCTGCTGAAGCTTAATAGCAATCTCGGCAAGGCGTTTCCCTAGTGCTCGACATAAGCGCGATTCTTCTTCACTCAGCGGGCTCTTGGTATCAGAGCCGACGAAATGGGAGGCGCCATAAGGAGTGCCGCCTGTTGTTGTCGATGTTAGGTCTGGCTCGCTGTAGGGTATTCCTGTGATGAGCATACCTTGGTGAATGAGCGGTAACATCATGCTGAGTAAAGTGCTTTCCTGGCCGCCGTGCATTGTGCTACTTGAGGTAAAGACGGCAGCAGGTTTACCGGCTAGCTCACCTGAAAACCAAAGGCCGCTGGTGCTGTCTATAAAGTATTTGAGTGGGGCCGCCATGTTGCCGAAGCGTGTTGGACTACCCAGTGCGAGCCCATCACATTGGCTGAGCTCAGCTAGTGTTACGTAGGGTGCACCGTGATCGGGGACGCTGGGCTCTGTGGCTTCAGTATTGGGTGATACGGCGGGTACGGTACGAATCATGGCTTCTGCATCGCCCACCATTTCTACCCCACGAGCAATTTGCTGCGCCAATTGAGCGGTTGCGCCAAAACGGCTGTAGTAGAGAACTAAAATTGTAGCCATCAAATAATGCTCCAGTATATATCAATAAAAAAACAAGAATACCCATGTGTTTCTGCGATGAACTGTCGTGTTTTAGCTGTTCTCGTTGCTGCTAGGAACCACTGGGATTGCTCTAGGATGATATATCAGGTAGGATCTCAATTCACCACCATATTCGAAATAATGATGGTCCCCGCTTGAATAGCAGACGATAGGAAATAGTTAGATCATGATTATTGTGCGATTTTCAAAAACCCTTTATTCCTATATTTACTGCATGGTTCAGCAGTTTGTTGGTGACGCTTGTTTAACTCGTGCCGCCGCATTGGCCTACACCAGCTTACTGGCATTGGTGCCTCTGATGACAGTCAGTTTGGCACTTCTATCGGCCTTTCCTGTTTTTCAAGACGTCGCTCAAAAAATTCAAAATTTTGTGTTTGCTAATTTTGTCGCTGGGTCTGCTGATATTGTTCAGCAACATCTTCAGAGCTTCACGGATGCCGCTCGTCATTTGTCACCCACAGGATTGGTTTTTTTAGTGATTACTGCCGTGATGATGATTTTTAACATGGAAACTGATTTCAATGCCATATGGCGCGTTAAAAAAAGACGTCATGGCATTTCCGCTTTTTTAATTTACTGGGCCGTTCTCACATTGCTGCCCATTTTAAGCGGTGCTGGCGTAGCGATTAGCACGAATTTAGGGGAGACACCTCTGGTTGTAGAAATCACCGAATTACTACGGTTAAAGCCATTATTTTTACAATTTACGCCCGACCTACTAACGGCACTTGCTTTTACACTTCTCTATGTGACATTGCCAAATTGTCATGTAAAATTGCGTCACGGCATTTGTGGAGGGGTGGTGGCTATGGTGTTGTTTGAGTTGGCAAAAGCAGCTTTTACCTGGTATTTGGCTAATTTTCCTTCTTATGAGTTGCTTTATGGTGCTTTGGCAACCATCCCCATATTTTTACTCTGGCTTTATTTTACCTGGTCAATTATATTGCTTGGTGCGGTAGTGGCTCATGTTATTGCTAACGGAACTCAAATGGATGATCAACAATGAAACTAATAAGACACTTTATCGCTATATTGCTAATGTCCTTTGCTGCTTCGGCG
>JBGSSQ010000333.1:0-5713 GCA_041736975.1 Gammaproteobacteria bacterium | reverse complement strand
GGCAAGTTAGTCGATAGTATTAGTAACGTTTCTAATGTTAGGTTGTTCTCAAGAACAGCTTATGAAAATAAAGTGATTGAAGATGCCACCCAAGATACGGTGACAAAAGACCGCGCCATGCAGTGGTATCTTCTGAAAATGCGGATGCTTTGGGACTTGAGTATTATTTTGTTAATTGGTATTAACCTGATCATTTTGCTGATTATGTATAGCCAAAACTTGGTGACTGTGGGTGATTTTACCTTCATTATTTCCCTTTCCATCAGTGTGTTTTTTAATCTGTGGTTTATCGCTAGTCAATTTGTAACAGTTGCAGAAGAGATAGGAAAATGCCAACAAGCGCTCACAATTCTAACTGCCCCTCATGGAATCACTGATAAGGAGGGTGCAAAAGCATTGGTGGTGAGCAAAGGACGTATTGAATTCGATCAAGTGACATTTCATTATGATGAAGGTGCGCATCTCTTCAAAAATAAAAGTATTGTGATTGAGCCAGGGCAGAAAGTCGGTCTGGTAGGATTTTCAGGAAGTGGAAAGAGTACTTTTGTTAGCTTAATATTGCGATTATTCGATGTGGAATCAGGTCAGATTTTGATTGATAATCAAAATATTCAATCAATCACCCAAGATTCATTGCGAGAAAATGTAGCGATGATTCCTCAAGATATTAGTCTTTTTCACCGTAGCTTAATGGACAACATTCGTTATGGCTGTATTGAGGCTAGCGACGCCGACGTCATCGAAGCCTCAAAAAAGGCCCATTGCCATGAATTTATTGCGAAATTATCTGAGGGCTACGCCTCTCTGGTGGGCGAGCGAGGTATTAAATTATCAGGCGGCCAGCGTCAGCGCATTGCCATCGCAAGAGCGCTACTAAAAAACGCGCCTATCTTGATCCTTGATGAAGCTACTTCTTCATTAGATAGCATGACAGAAAAGCTCATCCAAGAAAGCTTGCATCATTTAATGCAGGGCAGAACCACCATCGTTATCGCTCATCGTCTATCGACTTTATCAGAGATGGATCGAATCTTGGTCCTTGATGCTGGATCTATAATTGAAGATGGTTCTCACCTTGAGCTGATCAAAGCAAAAGGACATTATGCGCGGATGTGGGAAATGCAGGCAGGTGGGTTTTTACCTGTAGATGCTGAGGCTCTTTAGGCTGACTGCTCTTTTGATTAATTGGGTCTTATTTTACTGGTTTGATCAAGCATTATCGCCAACAGTGTCTCATCATTTGCGGCATAATCTCGTGGGGATTTCCCATGGTTATCCAGAGAATCTGGATCCGCGCCAGCGGCAATCAAGAGTTTTGCGCAATCTACGTGCTTACCAATGACGGCTCTATGTAACGCTGTCATGCCACTTTGCTTATCTTTAATATGTGATGTCGCACCTGCCTGTAGTAGTAGTGAAGCCTGTGGTGTTTTATTATCACTACACGCTATGTGCAATGCTGTAAAACCATTAGCACCATTGTCTTGTTTATTAATTGCCGCTAATATATTTTTGTCGGTGAGTAACGCCTCCAGTGTTTTGGCGTCTTGTAGGGCTGTGCAGCGACGTAATGCTTGAGCTGCATCGTTAGTTTTTTGTGCGGGATACGTGAAGTTAAGTTTTTCTTGTACCACTTGTTTAAATTGGCTGAGTAATTTTGGATCGCCTCCTATCATTTGTATCTGATCAGCCGTTGGTTTGTACTGGGGATCTAAAGTCTGTCTACACTCAACTAATGCTGCAGTAAATGAAGCCATGTGTTCAACGCCCGCTATAGTGCCCATCATAATTTGCCCAGGCAACATTCCAGGGCTGACTCGCTTGCTAATACCGGTTTTATAGTGAGTATATTCATGAGGCTTCACAATCCCGGCCTGATAAGCGCGCCAATCTGGAGAGCCTTTAGTGGTTATCTCAAAACAAAGACGATTAATCGACTCTACGCGAGTAATGTCATCATTACTAAGGCATTCAGCAATAGTAGGGTGTTTCAATTTGGTGCTAATGGCCAGCGAGAGAACAAGGATTTGATTTAAACCTTGTTGCATAATTTTGGCCTGCTGTTTAAAGGCTTGGTCAAAAGTCAGTTCTGGCGGAATATCAGTGGCTAAATCTTTCAAAACCATATAAATCTCAGCAAAGCGCTGCTGGAGATCGCTGATGATGGCACGCTTTTCTTTTGTTTGGTTTGATTCCCCCTGGTAGGCAATGGGCAATTGAGGGCATTTTTTTTGAATTTCATCTATTGTATTATTTAATAACGTACGGGTCTTCATAACAGGATGCTCCAAAATAAATCTTTGTAAAAGTATATCACTGCCGACTGTAAGGCACAATGTCGTGTGTGATGAAGTACACAGTTCTTGTAGGGTTTATTGACCCGGGGGTAGTGAGTTGTATATACTCCCTAGTAATATTACTAGCTAACTAACCCAGAAGATGTATCAACGATGACTCATCGTATAAACAAAGTGTCAGTGCAGAGTTTAAACGCCCTTTTCGCCATTCTTGAGCAGCAGCCGCAGAGTGCTTTGTGGATACGGAGTAAAGATTTTTCGCGTCAGTTGTATGTCAATGAGAACTATGAGGCTATTTGGCATCGTAATGCTTCGGAGCTGTATCAGCAGCCTGGTAGCTTGATTGAGACGCTTTATCCTGTAGATCGTGATGCGATACGCCAGCAGATGGCGGCCAAAAATGAACATCATCTAGAGCAAGATAATCAATTCTTTTACCGTATTATTACCCCAGAAGGGAAGGTCAAGTTTATTAAAGACTGGCACTACCTATTGACGGATGATGCTGGTAACACCCTTGGGTTTGCTGGTTTAGCGCAGGATATCCCTCAAGCTCAGTGGCAAGCGCAAGTTACCAGTGTCAAGCAGCGGTCGACAGCTGATCCCAAAGCGCTTTTGCAGCAACATGTTTTTGATATTCTGCAAAATGAGTTGCACTTGAGTGTTCAGGGTATCACAGGAAGTGCTGCTAAGGGCGCGAACTCTGAGCCCCAAATCAAAGTGCTTGATAATGCCAAGCAACCCGCCACATTGAGTAGACGTGAACAACAAGTCATGAAGTATTTGCGAGAGGGTATGACCGCAAAGCAAACTGCCAGTGAAATGTATGTTTCAACGCGCACAGTCGAGTTTCATCTCAATAATATTAAAGATAAAGTGGGTTGTCGTTCTAAGCTAGAGCTATTGTCTCGCATCCAGGCTTAGTCTGACACTCAGCAAATACAGCATTTTTCTTTTTGTGTTCTTCCTCACAAATGAGGAAAATAGGCTGCCTATCAGCTCGGTGTGTGGTTTTTTAGCAAGTTCTCTTCAATACGCTTTTGCTTGCGAAACTCGGCAAAGTTTAAAGTTTCTTGTCTTGCCTCGTTAACCTCAATTGATGTTGTATTGTTATTAGAGTTGCTGTTATTGCTAGATGGTTGAAAAAAGCGCGATGAGTGCGCATGAGATTGTTCTTTTGTTAGCATTGATGATGACATTTTTTCAGGGTGTAGTCGATAATAATGACTTAAATCATTCAAGCGCTCGAGTAATTCATGCTGAAGAGTTGGGAGTGGCATACTTTTTTCTTCTGATGTGAGACTTTGTGTTATCATGTTTTCGTAGGTCTTGCAAGGATATTCTAATGCCTCTTGTACCCAGGGGTGAAGTAACAATGCTTCTTCAGGAGTTGCTGCATAACGAGTGCTTTGCTGAAGTAACAGTTGTAAATTTTTGAGGGCTGCTACGTCCTTTGTAATTTCCTGTTGTTCAAGCATGATGTTTGTCGCTAAACCAACAAGGTGATCAAAGGTAATGAAATGGGTGCTATTACTAACGGTTAAAAATTGATTTGTTGAAAGTGCAGAATGAGCCTGGGCAGCAAGTCGTTGTACAGAGAAATCTTTTCCTGACGGATCAGCGCGGCTGGCAAGAATAAGTAGAAGCCGATACTTTTCTTTTTGTGAAAAATACGGCTCAAGTTGAGCTAGCAATAACAGTTCTATTAACATTAAATTGGCGCGACTGCTGGTTGGGCATGATAGCAAGTCAGTGATCGTATCTGCTAAGCAAACAGCGTCAGTTTGCGCAACAGGCAATCTAAACTCGCAAAGAGTTAGTATCAGTTGTTCACGTAATTTGTGATGTAACTTATGAGCAAGAGCGGTAGGAATCGAGTGCAACTTTTCTCTAGCATTTTCAGCAAGTTTTAAGGCATCTTCGGCAGCAGCGTTATCCTCGTCAAGATCAGAGGACTGGTGCAATATTTGTTTAGCGATGAGGATTTGTAATTGAGCAAGTGCTTCTATCTCATGCTCATCCTGTAAGTCGTCGAGTAATTTTTCGCAAGCAGGCCACATGCGCCTAGAGTAGGTTATTTTATTGTCCTGAGATAGCGAATCGTCATTTGCTATAAAAACTAAAAAAGCTGAAGACGCATTGTCAGAGACGTTGGGTTTAAGGTAGCACATCGCACTTTTGTAAAAGTATTTTAGCTCAAGGCTTGATGTAAGTGCAGGGTTGAATTTTTCAAGGTCTGCTGGGCTTATAAATCCTGCATGAGCTCCTTGGCGGAGAAGTTTGGCAGCAGCGATTGGGTTAGATTGACTATTAGATTCGCCATATCCCTTTAGGTGCATGTTAGCTCGATTTTTCAGTGCAGAACTATCATTCAGAGCAATAGCACGTTCAAGGAGTGCGATAGCGGCAGGGTAATCGACTGGACCGCCTTGCCCTTCTTCATGCATCATAGCGCGAAGGTTCATTGCACGGCTATAACCGAGGTCAATGGCTTGATCATAAAGTACGATTGCTGCGAGGTCATTGATTGGTCCTCCTTGTCCTTGACGGTGCATCTTAGCGCGAATGTTCATTGCAGAGCTATCACCAAGGTCAATAGCGCGTTCAAACAGTACGATTGCTGCAAGGTAATTGACTGGTCCGCCTCGGCCGTTGTAATGCATCATAGCCCGATTTCGCATTGCAGAGCTATGACCGAGGGCAATAGCACGTTCAAGGAGTGCGATAGCGGCAGGGTAATTGACTGGCCCACCATTTCCTAGCATATGCATCCCCGCGCGATTGTTCATTGCACGGCTATTATTGAGGCCAATCGCACGTTCATAGAGGTCGATTGCGCTAAGGTAATCTACAGGTCCGCCTTGTCCTTTTTCGTGCATCCTAGCGCGAGCCAGCATTGCACAGCTGTGACCGAGGTCAATGGCACGTTCAAAGAGTTTGAGTGCCGCAAGGTTATCGACAGGTCCGCCTTGTCCATCGCAATGCATCCATGCGCGATTAACCATTGCAGTGCTATTATCGAGTTTGATTGCTTGTTCACTGAGTTCGATTGCCTTCATAAAGTCTTTTTCAACACCGAGCCCTTTAATGTACATCATGCCAAGAAGCATGCATGCGTGGCTATGACGTGGTTGATTGTTTAAAAGCTTGGTGAGTTGCTCATGAAGTAATTTTGCCTGTTCTTGTTTTAAGCTAGCGAGTAATTTGTTTAAAACGGAAGTGTCACTTTCTAGCAGGCACTTCAGAGGTTCATTATTCTCTTCTGGTTGCATATTGTATTCTTGCATTGTGTTCACCTTTGCATATAGAGTAATCAAAATTGCTTGCTTTCTAAAGCTCGTTAAATTTACCACATACTAGCACTTCTAGTGACGGTCAGCAACCATTGTGCTAAAAGATAAGAAGCAGTCAAATCT
>JBGSSQ010000277.1:0-6236 GCA_041736975.1 Gammaproteobacteria bacterium | reverse complement strand
ACTTTCTTTACATAGGTGCGTACATTTGAACGTTGTGCAACATTGTGTTGACGACGTTGCTCAGCTTGACGAGCTCGTTTCTTCGCTTGTGGGGTATTCGCCACGGCTACAATCTCCAAAAAATGGTTTAAATGACCCATAAATATGCCTGTTCTAGACGGCTTTGTCAAATGGTTTTTCGCCGTTGATTCGCATACCCGAGTCTTTGAGTGACTCGAATCAACCAGCCCATAAACTCAGCATCAGAACCAGCAACCAAAAAGCCGCTTTTAGCTTAACTGCAAATTATTATCGTGTGGCTTTTGAGATTGGCGTGACTCAGGAGAGGGGGATGCAAGACAATCATCAGAGGAGCCCCCCCCCCATTGACGCTTCAGGAGGGTAATCTTTAGCGACAAGAGATATGAGATCATGCGCACCTTTATTTGTCCATTAAATTTCATTTCAAATTGCCGTCTATCATTGTGATTAGCCGGTGTGTTTGTGCAAATACCGCTGTAAACACAGCCATATGATTTTAAAAGCTCTTTACTGTGTCAACTTTCTGAAATGTACTTGATCAGTGCACGTAGGAGAATAGTTCAGTCAGTATTTTTTAAGAGGTAAATCACTAGACCTAAAATATTAAGCATCACTATTTGAAACCACTTAGTCAGCGGAGAGTGTAAAGGAGCAAAAGAACATGTAACGTTAATGGCTGTGATTGTATTGATAGTGCCTTGTGGGTAACCGCGCCCCTTTTAGATAACAGACCAGAATGATATACTCTAGTGCTGTCACCATACCAGCCAACGCCTGTAGAGAGTTAAGGCCCACTCAATTGTAGAGGTTATCCTTTGTGAAAAAAATAGTGATTGCTATTCCTGCTTTCAGGCCGGATAAGAGCCTAGTTCAGTTGATTGAAGCCCTTTCCGCTTACGAAGTAAAAATTGTGCTGGTCAACGATGGCTCAGGCCAGACATTTGATGCACTTTTTCGAACAATTGAGACTTTAAATAACACCGCTGTGCTATCACACCCCCACAACCGAGGCAAGGGAGAAGCCCTTAAAACTGCTTTTGCACATATACTCAAGCAGCACCCTGACACAGCTGGAGTAGTAACCGCCGACGCAGATGGTCAACATTTAGCCAAAGACATTCTTGCAGTGGCTAACCAACTCGTTAAGCAACCCACCCACCTTATTATGGGGGTAAGACAATTTCAAGGAAAAGTGCCATTACGATCTAGCATTGGCAATAGTCTAACACGCTCTGTTTTTGCCTTACTCTTAGGCAAAGTATTAACTGATACCCAAACCGGATTACGTGGGATACCACTCAAGCTCGTCCAAGCTTGCCTCTCAATCCCTAGTTCGGGATATGAATTTGAACTTGAAATGCTGATTTTAGCTGTGAATGCACATATCCCAATTAACCAATGCCCCATTGAAACAGTTTATGAAAACAACAATGCTTGCTCACATTTCAATCCACTACGAGACTCCATCAAGATTTACCTGGTTTTCGTACGTTTTGCGGCCATTGGCGCTATCACAGCAGCCATCGATTTTTCCATTTTCTTACTATGCTATTACCTATCACACAACCTGTTACTCAGCGAAGGACTTGCACGTGCAAGCGGTGGACTATTTAGTTTTTTCTCGAGTAAACACTGGGTATTTAAATCGCCGAAAAGCATAACCTCAGAACTAATAAAATACACCACATTATGGCTGGTACTACTTAGCATATCCTACAGTTTGCTGTATTTAGCGATTAGCAAACTGGGTATGAATCCTTACCTCAGCAAAATTGCTATACAACTACTGCTATTTGTTATCAGCTTTTCACTGCAACGATTCTTTGTTTTTTCTCACCAGTCAAAACGCTCAATTAAAACGCAGATTAAAGGTTAATCACAATGGCTTTTTTTTATCTTCTAACCTGGATGTTAGGCTTGTATAGATGTGGATACCGAGAAACTTATGCCCTGCCCTTTAATGCATTTGCCTGCATTACCCTTACATTATTACTATTTGGATTATTCGGCGCTTTACCACTAGGCCTCTCCATGGTAAAAATAGTCGGTGTAGTATTTATACTTTCACTAGCAGTAGATAGACGAACACATAAAGCTGAGTATTGGCGAGACTTGAATTTTAGCGCTCTGTTAGTATTCTTTATAGGCTATCTTATCTTAGCTCTAAAATTGCATGGGACCACATTCTCAGAAACAGATGAGTTTTCTCATTGGGGCCTGATCGGCAAAGAATTTTTACTAGAGCAGAGCCTACCTACCAATCAATTTACAACCCTATTTAAGACCTACCCACCTGCCAGCGGCATGATGCAATACTTTTTTTATTCACTCTTAGGAGACAATCCACAATATGCCAACCTAGCTATAGCAACCTTTATTTTATCTACTGTATTTTTATTATTCAAACAATACACCTGGCATACCAATAAAAAAGAAATTTTTCTAAGCATTATATTTATTTATTTTTCACTGTTCGTATTAGGTCAAGGCATCAAGTCAGTATTAATTGATCAGCTCATTTCTATCACAGCAGGTTGCGCACTGGTCTATTGTCTGATAAATCCGAATAAAGCTCGTTATTTGACACTAAGCTTAGCTTGCTCACTACTGGTGATGGAAAAGTCAGTAGGTCTGTTAATCGCACTCATCATTTCCCTATTCTGTATTATCGATGCGCTATACGCTAAAAAAAACGAACTGAGTTACGCCTTCATACCATTAATCTCTCTACTATTCTGGGCCGTTTCATGGCGATACTATATCAACACTCACGATCTGAATGGCGTATTTAGCCACTACTCCACCATCAACAATATCAAGCAGCTGGTAACAGGAACCCTTAATCCTCGGCAAATGACGATTATTCACGATTTCTTTAGCGCATTAATATTCGAACGTGCCTCAAGATCGCCTAGAGTAGTCAGCGCCTTTGCTTGGTTAATAATCCTATCTGTTTTTTCTATCCTAGCCTATCGCTACCCAAACAAACTGAGCAAAACTCGCCTAAAAGTCTTATTTGCCTTTTTGTATGGCGGATTCCTAGTCTATTTCATAGGCTTATTATCACTTTACTTATTCACCTTTGACAATTATGAGGGCAGCGCATTAGCATCTTATACACGCTATGCCAGTACATATATTTTCATGTGGGCAATCACAATCTTTACGCTCTGCGCCTCCAGTACCAACGCCAGTTTCAAGAAATACTCCATGGTCACTTGGGTTGTTCTAATGTTAGCCCTGACCCCATGGAAGCCATTCGACTTCCTTTATAAAAAGCCCGTAAATAAAGAGTATGTTCAAAATCTAATGTTGGCCTACGAAATTGACCATATCAATGATATTCACAATGCAGCCATATACATTATTTTCCAAGGAAGCAATGGCGAGGAAAATTCATTTTTAAGATACTACACCTACCCTAATCGCACTAACCATCACTGCGCCAGCATTGGAAAACCACTACAGGCAGATGACTACTGGTCTTGCAACTTAACCTTAGAAAACTTAACCAAGATACTGTCAGACTATGACTACGTTTGGGTGGTTCATGGCGATAATCGTCTTGAAAAAAATTACGGCGTGATATTTCCAAAAAATCCCCACGGATTATATCGAATTATACACTTGAAGAATCAGTGGAAGGTGGAAGGGGTCAAATCTTGACAAATAGACAAATGGACAAATGGACAAATGGACAAATGGACAAATTTAAAATGAGATTTGTATATTAGTCAAGATTTGACCCCTTACCCTTACCCTCCTTACCCTTACCTTGTTCCTTTGGAATTAACGTTGCATCATACCTTTTTGAATTGCTTTCTCTATAGCACTTACTGTTTCGTCGCTAAGCTCTTGAAAATAAGTGCTTCTCATTTTACGACCTAATATGCCGTTGTTTTGCGCAACGCATCGAATTATTCTGTCAATTTTTAAATCAGGCATATCAATGATCTGCTGAATTGCTACTTTAGTTTTATCGTAATGAACAATAAACTCTAGCTCTTCTAAGAAATCCTCTTGAATCGTCGTTTCTATACATGAAAATAGATATTCAGCATAATGAGTGTAGTCGATATACTGGTAGTAAATCTTTGTGTCACTAGCTACAGTTAGCTCGCCTTGGTCGTTTAGTTCGTAGTCGTTGATTGCGAGTAGTAATGGCTTTGAAAAAGCTTCTAATACTTCATCATATTTTTGAATATTCTTAAGGATGGCTGCTGAAACTGGAAATATTATCTTATCCGGAGTATAGTTTGTTTTGGAAAGAATATAGTGGATTATGAAGCGATGAATTCTGCCATTACCATCTTCAAATGGGTGTAAGAATACAAAGCCAAACGACAGAATTGCAGCAATAACAACAGGGTGTACTTCCGAATTTATTAGTTTTGTTTCGCAAGATAATAAATTTTGCATCAGTGATGGAATGTCCTGAGGTTTGGGGGAGATGTAATGCACTTTGTGTTGATACAGTATGGTTAGTTCGCCAACATAATTTTGTGTTTTACGATAGTCTGCGTCTTTATACTCATTATCGACAATATTGTTTTGCAAAGACAATAGCACTTCTTTGTCTAAGTGTTGAATGGATCTCGCAGCCTCTAGCAAGGCGATAAATTTTTCAGTACGTTTAATGTCAGGCTTTATTTTCTCTATCCCGAATGAGGATTGTGTTTCTTTTGTATATAGGTAATTGGTCGCTCTTGCCAATACAGATGGGTCAACGGCATTCATTATTTTTTTTGCTTTTTCAGAAAGGTTCTTCTTATCGTAGTTTACCAAAATTGTTGTTTTACGTACGATTAGGCAAAATTCTTTATTGCCTAATAAGTTATTATTAATGGCGTGACGTTTACTCTTTGTTGCCTTGGAAGTATAATATTTTTTCGAGTCTAGTAAATCCACATAGGGTACATTTTTGACGTCTTGCAATTTCAGGGCGGTATCAGTAATAAATTCGTATAAAAACCAGATAATTCGGCTATATTTTCCTGTCGGTGTAATGTTAATAAAGTCCCTGACTTCCTTTTCAGAAAGATGTGGTAAAAAGTTGCAATAATTTCAAGATTGATGCCTTCATGTTTGATGGCAAATTCCAATTGCTGTAATGGATTATTAGGCTCTGGTATCATATAGGATTTTGGTAGAATAACGACCTCTTGGCGATTTTGCATATGCCTAGAGCCTCGTCCTGTTGGCGAAATATAGGTTATGCGGTAATGTGGATTATTTTGAGGTTATAGCGTCTTATTAACTCACCATACCCGATAGAGATTAGGTCTAAAGGTCGAATTTTCATCAGAATTGCAATCCTCTGTTGTAAAAGGCTCAGGCACCTCTTAAAACCTTCAGTATAGGCCATTACCCTCCTAAAAGCATCAGATATGTTTTGAAAGCTTCAAATTTGGGCATTCATGTTTGAATATTATAATGAGGGGCAGGATGATGACATCAACGGTTCCAGCGATAATGAGCTCATCACCGAACATAAAATTGGCCAGTTTTTTATTTATTTTCAGATTCATATATTAAGATAGACACGCAATTTAAGTGGTATTCATTTCAAAATCTAGGGTTTTTTTTCAGTCATTACCGCGTTCCTGAATGCGTCCTTGCTAAATCTCCTCAAAAAGCCAGTGAGTTTTATGCAGCGCTTTGGTTCGCGATTAACTTTGCACCTGCATTTTCATTGTGTGGTACTTGATGGTGTATTTTATACCGATGAGCGTGGATACATTTAATCCACTAAAAATCTTCAACCAGCAAGGAGTCCATATATTCCTGCAAGGCATAACACAACTCCATCGTTCCTTTCTTACTGATGGCAGAAATTTGGTAAGTAGGCCCCGTCCAATTCAGTCGCTCAATAATAGACGCACAATGAGATTCACGATCTTCAGGAGCCAGCAAATCTACTTTATTGAGCACAATCCACTGTGTTTTTTCAATGAGTTCTTGGCTATAGTTTTCTAGCTCACGCCAAATTGTTGTTACCGCATCAACAGGATCACTACCATCAACTGGCATAACATCGACAATATGCAATAAGACCTTGGTACGCGAAAGGTGCCTTAAAAAAGTGGTACCCAAACCTATTCCGTCTGCCGCGCCCTCAATAAGTCCTGGAATATCAGCAATCACAAAACTCTTACCTAAATCAATACTGACCACGCCCAAGTTAGGATGCAATGTGGTAAAAGGATAATCAGCAA
>JBGSSQ010000255.1:0-3720 GCA_041736975.1 Gammaproteobacteria bacterium | reverse complement strand
TCTTTCTTTTGCTACTGAGCATCTTTAGCATTTGCGCATGGGAGAATACCGCTTGCGCAACTATTTCATTTGTCAGCGCAACAAATTCGGCCAGTCTGGTTACCACCATTGATGATGATGGAAGTACTGTTTTTGTTTTCAACGGGATTACAGATGGTGACAGTGCCATATTGACCTTTTCGACTGATACGACTTGCCCTGGAGTCGCAATGACGGGCGGAGCTGAATTCGGTACCCCGTGGACCTGTGTTTCGGGGACGATTACAGCGACTGTCACCAATCGGGGTGGCATGTCATTTGGCCCTGCAACGCCGGAAAATGCGGGCACCTTTTACATAACCTTCAGCGATCCTCCAACGCCTCCAGGTTCGAGTACTCCGCCAACTGCACTCACGGGCATTCAGATCGCGGTTTTTGGTGACATCAATAGCTGGGATCTGAGTGGTGACATAACAGATACGGGAGTAGTGTTTGGCATTGAGCTCAGTGGAACGCAGGGGGGAGAGGCACATTTTCGTATGGATCTACCGCAAGCTGCTGTGGATTTTCTGGGGGGTGTTCTTGGTGTTTACGTTGGCGGAAAACCTGATCCTTTTTCAAGTGTAACTACAAATGAAGAAGGGAGCACATCGATTGCTGTTGATATCGCTAAGCTGTCACCTGCACAAGGAGCTCTTGTAGCTAGTGATGGATATAAGACGGTCACTAAAAAGATTACTGCGGGTGAGCGTAAGCTCAGTGTCGGCTTTAATAAGTCTTCAGTTAAAACCGGTAAGTCCGTTAAGATTGCAGTCTGTGCAGGCGCAGAATTTACTGCGGGCGACAAAATCGTCACACATTTTACTCTCGGAAGCAGTGCCTTAAGCCTGAACAAATCCATAAAGCTTGACGCCACTGGCTGTGGGCAGTCATCAGTTAAGCTTAAGTCAATCAAAGTGGGAAAACTTACCGCAAAAATTGTCTACAAGGGTAAGAAAGCCAAATCGACACTTAAAGTTACCAAGTAGCTAAAGTGCATTCGGATTCAGCGTGTTTTCGCTCGATTTCTGCTGGAGCCCTGTTTAACCGTTAGAATTCGCTTCACGTGCCAAAGCGCCTTGAGCGAGTCAACTTTTTTTCTCTTTGCAGCCAGCATTCATTTTTAATTCACCTATAGCTGGAATGTGCGTTTACAAATTCCAGCTATAGGAGAACGGTCAATCCCTAAATAGAGTTTAAACAAAAAAACCTATTTTTCGGTAGTGGAGCCTCGAAAGCAACGATCTCCGAGAGCCAGAGATCCAATGCGGAAGAATCGAAACCGTCATGCACTTCAAGAGGCGTTTTGTCATTGAGTGAAAGTTTGGATGGTTTTCATCCAAATGAATGATACGGCTATTGCTGATAAGCTTTTGGAAGTTATTCTTCCGCTCATTTAATTTATCAGAAACGACATTCTTGTCTCTTCAGTGATAGAAATTAAATACTTGTAGTTGATCGTGCAGGTTTAGTCGAAGCATATTTATATTCGAGGATCTAAATGCCGACTAAGGATAAGTAGTGTCGCTGGCCAGAGACCTACAAAGATTCCCCAGCGTTCAGCGTGGGCATTTGAAAATGCCATACGAATTGCAGGGTCAGCAATGGATTCAAAACCACTCGAGGTTAATGTGGGAGACCAGACCCAAAGAATGATCGATAGAAAAATTGATGTAATACCTAGGCAGAACGTAAGATTTGAGAGCAGTTGGTTTTTCATAATTCTCCTAATGGTGTATGCAGCATCCTCTCACCTTATTCCGAAAAATGCTATAAAATAATAATATGGGCTATGTACGCAATAGTGTTTGGAACGCGGAGTGGAGAAGCAGAGTGGAGAAGTTGTGAGGAATTACCGTTACATTAATGGCTGCGGTGAGAAAGAAGCTCAGCGTTAGACCTTTTGATGTCGTATATCAACAACAAGTCCTTTTGCCTCACACCATTTGCTGAAGACGTTGATCAAATTTTCTCTTAGACCAGAATACGGAATAGTAAGATATCCGCGCTTTTGGGCAAGTAAGAGGAGTTTTTTTTCTCTGGCGGTGAGACGATGGCCCTCGCCACGTGAGCCGATGCGGCTTCGTGTAGGCTTGCCTTTGGTTAGGCTATCGATATCGTCTAAAAGAGATTTCATCCGTAATATATAGTTTGCACTAACTTTCGAGTCTAGTCTTATTGCTATTTTATTCAGATAGGTTGTCTTTACGCGACATAGCATGTTGCTGTTGTCACCAACAGATAATTGATGGAATCTGTAGCGTGAGTTTCACTCGCGAAAGTATTGCGGAAGAAGACAGGTTTTTTAGTTATAAGAAAGTTAAGATAATTCTCAACATACATGATAGCCATAATTCACAACGAGATCTTAATACAGCATGTATGTGAATAATTGAAGCCTGTAAGGAGTATAAGAGAGTAATTTATTTTTAAAATCTACCATTTTAGATCTGTATACCTTCAATCAAAGAATTATCTGTGCTGTCTTATATGGAGCAATATTCTCTAATTCATCTACTTCACGGTATGATACTTCAATCTTGTCTAGAAAATTATCTGCATACGCAACATAAGGAGGTAACTTGGTAAAAACAATAATTATCGGAGCTGCGGGAGGAATTGGTACTGCGGTGCTGAAGCAGGTAATGGCTCGTGGCGATCGAGTATTGTTGTTAGGAAGAAATCAATTGTCACTGCATTCGCTCGCTGAAATGCATGCGGGAGCTGATTTTAATGAGTGTGATGCTCGTGATCGAGTTCAGTTAGAGGAAGCTATTAAGGGTTTCTTGACCTCAGATCCACTCTCTAACATCATTAACTGCGCAGGCTCGGTACTACTGAAACCAGCTCATGCAACCTCTAGTGATGAATTTATGCAAGTGCTTGAAACAAATCTTGTTACCGCTTTTAATGCGGTTAGTGCTATGGCGAAGTATGGGGCCGAGGGATCTTCCGCTGTCTTGATTTCAAGCTGTGCTGCAAGAATCGGACTTGCCAATCACGAAGCAATCGCTGCGGCTAAGGCAGGGGTAGAGGGGCTGATGCGCTCTGCCGCTGCGACCTATGCGACAAAAGGCATTAGATTTAATTGCGTGGCACCAGGGCTAGTACGCACGGAGCTCACAAAAGCAATCACTGATAATCAGGCAGCAGCACAGTACTCACTTTCACTTCATCCTTTGAAGCGCTTTGGTGAAGCCGATGATATAGCCAATTTGATTGAGTTTTTAACAAGTGCAAGGAGTAGTTGGATTACTGGTCAGGTGCTCGCAGCTGATGGAGGACTTTCGACACTTAAAACAAGGTAGCGAGTATCTTACTTCGTGAATTGCTACAACGTATTGATGCATCCGAGATATTTTTTAGCCTGTATCTTAACAAGATTTTTCTCTTCAGTACTCATCTTTTCGAGCTGCCGATATACCATTCCGTTTCTCGGATTTTTTTCTAACTTATCACGATGAGTCTCATAAAAGCTCCAATAGAGTGAGTTAAAGGGACAGGCATTATCGCCATACCGCTTCTCTCGATCATAGTGACAGTTACTACAGTAGTTTGTCATTTTGTGAATATAGTTTGCAGTCGAAGTGTAGGGTTTAGTCCCAACTATTCCACCATCGGCATACTGACTCATGCCACGAGTATTGGTAATCTCGACCCATTCGATTGCATCGATATAGATTCCTAGATACCAAGCATCCA
>JBGSSQ010000199.1:0-2121 GCA_041736975.1 Gammaproteobacteria bacterium | reverse complement strand
ATGCATTCATTAAGTAGGGTTTCATCCAATTGATGGACGTTGATTCCGACACCTAGATCATGCAAAAGTAAGACAGTGAGTTGGCCTCCTAAGTGTTCGCGAAATTCATCTAATCCGGCAAATATGAGGCGTCGTCCGGTTGTGTCCTTCCAATCAAGTGCTGGATGGTAGGTGGCAAGGTTGAGTGAAGATAGCACGTGCAAAATTCTCTCAGCGCTCTGATTGCTTAAGAGATTACTGCGCACAGAATAGAGCGTATCAAGAGCGAGGCCGACGGCAACGGCCTGTGCGTGACTAACATGATAATTTGTTAAAGATTCGAGTTTGTGTGCTGCCCAGTGACCGAAATCAAGTGGGCGACTGGAACCAGTCTCAAAGGCGTCACCCCCGTTAGCAATATGGCCTGCATGTAAGAGCGCAGAACGTTCAACACAGGCTTCGATAACGCTCCAATCCAGTGCGGAAAGAGAGGGTAAATGATCTTCGATCCAGCGGAAAAAGTTTGCGTCCTTAACTAAAGCGACTTTGACCGCCTCGATTAACCCAGAACGGCAAATTTGGGGGTCTTGGCTATGAAGAAAATTAAAATCGTTGATGACCGCGAAAGGAATGTTGAAAGATCCAATCCAATTTTTTTTATTCATCGCATTGATTGCACATTTTACTCCGACTCCACTATCGTCTTGGGATAAAGTCGTAGTGGGAAAGCGAATAAGTCTCACCCCTCGATGCGCTGTGGCTGCTGCGAATCCTACGGCATCGAGAAAGGCTCCACCACCAATAGCTAAAACATAGGAATGCCGATCGATTTCAGCGGCATCAAGAGCCTGCCAGACGTCGCGCACTAGAGTATCGTCGGCTTTTACAGCTTCGCCACCTGGCAGCCTCGTAGCACCGCAGAATGTGATATCAATATTGCCAAAATATGTATTCACCTCAGAAACTAAGGATGGCCACACGTCAGCAATGATATTTTCGATTAAGGCGATTGCACGCTGGCCACCACCCTCGTGGAGTATATTCGCCAAAGTTGAGTTTTCTGGAGCGAAGGCATGACGTGTAAAAATAATTCGATGAGTAAATACTAGAGGGATTTGAAAATCGTGGCGAGACATCATGGTGAAATTTCTAAGATAAAGTGGAAATTGCTAAGATTTTTTTGGAGGTCGATTGGATCTACTTATTTGTAAAAAAGGCATAAAACAGGATGAATTTGGATACGGATTCCAGTGATTTTGTTCCACATGTATGATTCGTTGTGAATAAGCAGGGAGTATAGGCAGCCGCGTGCCAATAGTTGCCGCATGGCTCTGTGAATTGAATTGCTCCAAACAAAGTGTCTTGTATCCGAATCAGTATTGATCTTATCATTTTTTTCTTGCAGTTATGAGCATACGCTTATAATATGCAAGCACATTTAGATAAAAACGCACCATTGATTGTCTATAGGTGTGTTTTATGCTACGAGAAAAGTAAGGGGTGCTGACAGTCATTCATAAAGCGAAAAATTGATTTGATAGATTATGAATATTCTTCTAATTGCACCGCAAGCACAGCTTGCGATTTATTGCCTGTTAGTGGCATTAGCATCGCTGGCTGGTGGCTGGATTTTATTGGTCTGCCGGTTGACTCATCTGCGTCTGCAACTCGCGAGTAGTTTTGTGGCAGGGTTGATGTTGAGTATGGCGCTGCTGCATTTTATTCCAAATGCTGCACATCAAAATCAGTCGATTGAACAAACGATGTGGTTAGTCTTGCTGGGATTTTTGACAATATTTTTATTACAGCGGTTTTTTCCACATCATCATCATGATGTTTCAGAGGAAGCACCAGAACATATGGTTACCGATTCGAAGGCTAAACGGGCGCTGACCTTAGCGGAACAAAGCGCTAGTAATCTTACTTGGATCGCGACGACAGTGGGGATGACGATGCATTCGTTGGTGGGAGGCATGGCCCTGGCCGCCTCGGTAGGTTCTAGTGTCAATGAGCAATACGGAGGTCTTGCTCTGGGGACTGCACTTGTCATTTTACTACATAAACCATTTGACTCGCTCGCTGTCTCGACAGTGATGGCTAAAGGTAATTGTTCTATTTTCTCCCGTCATCTGATCAATACCT
>JBGSSQ010000173.1:0-6941 GCA_041736975.1 Gammaproteobacteria bacterium | reverse complement strand
TTAAAACGCTTGCGAATAATGGTTTACACGCTGCTTTGTTGAGTGATCCACATTTTTTAAATGGCTTAAATGTGCACGCAGGTCAAGTAACCTCTGAGGCGGTGGCATTTGATTTAAATAAGCCTTATATACCAGCAGCCCAGGCGTTGAAAGATTACCCCTTGCTACCGTAATAGATACGCAGGTTGTAAACAGTTGATGGAGGAGTATCCTGTTAATGGGAGCTTCTATGAATTATGACAATACGAGGAACAAAAATGTTAGCATGCTATACCACTTCTACTGATGCACTAGTGCCCATTTATTTGGTTCCAACCTCTGACTGTGAGGCTTGGCTGGTGTCACAAGCGGAACCTATTCGTGATTGGGCGAGTCAGGTTAATTTCAAAGCAAAAAAAGCTGAGATTTGTGTTGTTCCTGCGGAAAAGACTGGGATCATGTGCGTTTTATTAGGTGTCGCAGATCGGAATGATGCACTGCAAGTTGGTGTTTTATCCAGTCGATTACCTTCAGGGCGTTACTCACTGGTATCTGAATGGAGTGAGCCTTTGTTGAGTTCTGCGGCTATAGCGTGGGGGCTAGGGAGCTATAGATTCACCCGATATAAAAAAGCTGAGCCTTATGGTGCCAAGTTATTTATTCCTTCGCTCTGTGATGCTGACGATATTCAACGGATTGTTTCAGCCACGTATCGTGTGCGAGATTTAATTAATACCCCCCCTCAAGATATGAACACCCATAATTTGGCTGCTGCCGCGCATATGCTGGCAGAAGAGTGCGGTGCTGAGTTCAATCAAATTGAAGGCGTTGATTTATTGACAGAACACTATCCTATGATTTATTCGGTAGGTAAAGGTAGTGAATCAGAGCCTTATTTACTGGATCTTCGCTGGGGTAAAAAAACAGACCCTAAGCTAACATTAGTGGGCAAAGGTGTCTGTTTTGATACGGGTGGCTTAGATCTAAAAAGTGCTGATGGTATGCGCACCATGAAAAAAGATATGGCGGGTGCGGCCCATGTTTTAGGTTTAGCCCAGATGATTATGCAAGCCCAGTTACCCGTTCAGTTACGTGTGTTAATTCCCGCGGTAGAAAATGCTATTTCAGGAAAGGCTTATCACCCCAGTGATGTTCTGAATTCACGTAAAGGATTAACGGTGGAAGTGACTAACACTGATGCAGAAGGTCGTTTAATTTTGGCAGATGCTTTGACCGAAGCAGCACGAGAAGAACCCGACCTTATTATCGACATCGCCACCTTAACAGGTGCTGCACGTGTAGCCTTGGGGCATGAAATCGGTGCGCTGTTTACCGACGACGAACAATTAGCCAGTGATCTACTCCGGCATGCTGAAATTACCCGTGATCCCTTATGGCGGCTTCCTCTTTACACGCCCTATAGGCCTGCCTTAGATAGCCCTGTGGCTGATCTTTGTAACGCAGCAACCGCGCCTTATAACGCGGGTGCTATTACCGCTGCACTTTTTTTGAAAGAATTCGTTAGCCCAGATTCAAGTTGGGCGCATATTGATATTATGGCATGGAATCCACGAGCAACCTCATTAGGTCCTGAAGGTGGTGAGGCCAATTCAATTCGTGCAGTGTATAGCTATTTGAAAGAACGCTTTAAAACAGGCGAAAATTTCTAAAACATCCTATACTGTTAGCGTGGGATTAGTCATAGGGAGTGTGAATCATGCTATTTGCCTTGGCATTACTGATGCTGATGGTGACATTTTGGGCATTAACGTTTTATCGTTTCCGCCTCAAAGTGAGTACTGGTATTGTTGTTGCTGAATTTGCTTTTTTGTATTTAATCACTGAAATTTCAGCGACTACGCTATTGGCGTTGACCCTTATTTTGGCACCTCCTCTATTATTGATTAATATTCCCTGGTTACGCGCACACTTGATCTCCAAAATACTGTTGCGTAGGGTTAAGTCTCAACTCCCTCCTATGAGTAAAACCGAAGCTGAGGCCATTGCATCGGGCAGTACTTGGTGGGAACGAGAGTTATTTTGTGGGCGCCCCAATTGGAATAAGCTGCACAACTTTGGTCAGCCAGTATTATTGGCGGATGGTCGGGACTTTTTAGCGAATCAGGTAACCACCTTATGCACCATGCTGAATGATTGGAAAATTACCCATCATCAACATGATTTGCCCAAAGAGGTTTGGCAATATCTGAAAGCAGAAAAATTTTTCGGTATGACAATTCCTAAGCGTTATGGCGGTTTAGGTTTTTCAGCTTATGCTCATTCTTGCGTCATCACCATGATTGCTTCTCGTAGCTACAGTGCAGCTGTTACAGTGATGGTCCCCAACTCATTGGGGCCAGCAGAGTTGTTGCAACATTTTGGTACTGAGGTGCAGAGAGAATATTATTTGCCTCGTCTTGCTATAGGCCAAGAAATCCCTTGCTTTGCATTAACTAGTCCTACCGCCGGTAGCGATGCGACCTCTATTACCGATACCGGTATTATTTGTAAAGGCCTTTACGAGGGCAAAGAATGCTTAGGTTTGCGTCTAAATTGGAATAAACGTTACATTACGCTTGCACCTGTTGCCACGATAGTTTGTGTCGCTGTGCACGTTTATGATCCAGAGCGGTTGCTGGGGGGGGAATGCGACCTCGGTATTACCACGGTATTAGTTCCTGCCCATTTGCCGGGCGTAGAACGTGGCCAACGTCATCTACCATTACATCAAGCTTTTATGAATGGCCCTATTAAGGGAAAAGATGTATTTGTTTCCTTAGAGCAAGTTATTGGTGGTGAGGCTAATCTCGGTAAAGGTTGGCAAATGATGACGGATTCATTGGCTGTAGGGCGTGGGATCTCATTACCGGCGGTGAGCACTGCCACGGCAAAATTCTGTTATCGTGTCACAGGTGCTTATGCGCGTGTACGAGAACAATTCAATATGCCCATAGGGAAGTTTGAGGGTATTGCCGTTGCATTGGCTAGGATAGGAGCTGCCACCTATTTGTGTGAAGCCGCGCGACTGTTTACAACAGGAGCTATAGACAGTGGTGCAAAGCCTTCTATTGCCAGTGCCATCACTAAATATCACTTAACAGAAATGAGCCGACAAATTATTAATGACGCTATGGATATACACGCTGGCCGAGGTATTATCATGGGGGAACATAATTACTTGGCTAATTTATATACAGCGAATCCTATAGGCATCACCGTTGAAGGCGCCAATGTTTTGACGCGTAATTTAATTATTTTCGGGCAAGGTGCTTACCGTTGCCATCCCTACTTAGCCAAAGAGTTAGAGGCGGTCACTGCCAAAAATGATAAAAAAGCATTGTTGCGTTTCGATAGACTTATTTTTAAACACATTGGATTTGTTATCAGCAATTTTACCCGTACATTATCTTATGGATTATCCTGTTCTAAAACTATTCACGTGCCTGAAGAGGGAGCCCTAAAGTATTATTATCAAGAGATTACACGCATGAGTACGGCTTTTGCTTTAACTGTTGATGTGGCTTTTATTGTGATTGGCGGTGATCTTAAACGTAGAGAAAATTTGTCCGCACGCTTAGGTGATGTTTTAAGTCACTTATACTTGGCATCTGCAGTATTCAAATATTTTCGTGATTGCCATCAGCCGAAAGAGGATTTACCTTTTATTGAATATTCTCTTACGCTATGTTTATTTAAAATTCAAACGGCATTAGAAAATTTTATGGATAATATGCCTCAATCTTTGTTAACTAATCTGCTGAAATTAGCTGTTTTTCCCTGGGGAAAACCGTACAAACTTCCTGCAGATAGTTTGGCTCAGCAAATTGCGACTGCGATGATGACCCCGAGTAGCCAACGTGATCGTTTAACAGAATATTGCTATTTGAGTTATGATGATGAGG
Source organism: Gammaproteobacteria bacterium (assembly GCA_041736975.1). Taxonomy (GTDB): domain Bacteria; phylum Pseudomonadota; class Gammaproteobacteria; order JAIEPX01; family JAIEPX01; genus JAIEPX01. The sequence continues at coordinate 3,060 of JBGSSQ010000173.1, read as the reverse complement.
ATGCTACGTGTATTATGGAGCAAGCGTTGAATGTGTCAGTGCGATCTGAAAAGGCTTACACCAAGTTGAAAGCTGCTTTGAAAGCGTCGGTAATTGATAGTGAGCAAAGTAAGCCTGAGCAGGTAGCTCAAGCAGTGCAATTAAGTATTCTGACGCTTGAGGAAGGCGAGTTGCTGAATACTTTTTATCGACTACAAAATCAAGCTATCCAAGTAGATGCGTACGAGGGCATACTCGTATAATATTATCAGCAAAGATTGCTGTAAACTGATTGTTGAATGAAGAGGAAGGAACGATGTCGAAAAAACAGGGATACCAGCGAGATATTTTTATTGTTGACGGAGCACGTACACCATTTCTGAAAGCTCGATCAGAGCCTGGGCAATTTAGTGCGGGCGATTTAGCTGTGCACGCTGGACGTGATTTATTGGCTCGACAACCTTTTTCCCCAACTGAATTTGGTGAAGTGATTATAGGGTGCGTCAGCCCCAGTGAAGTGGAGGCCAATATAGGGCGTATTATTGCGCTGCGATTGGGTTGTGGTAAATCAGTGCCGGCATGGACAGTACAACGCAATTGCGCTTCTGGTATGCAGGCGTTGGATTCTGCCGCAAAAGATATAGCCTCAGGCCGTCACGAGCTGGTCCTCGCAGGCGGCACAGAATCGATGAGTCGTGCCCCCTTGATATGGAATAAAAAAGCGACTATATGGTTTGCTCGATTTATGAGTGCTAAAACAGCCACTGATAAGTTAAAAATGTTGACTCAACTTCGCCCAAGCTTTATGCGGCCTGTTATTGCCATACTCAGTGGTTTAACTGATCCTGTTGTGGGTGTGTCAATGGGACAAACAGCTGAAAATTTAGCCGCTCGTTTTGGCATTACACGTGAAGAAATGGATCAATTTTCTCTACACTCTCATGAGCGTGTTGCTACCGCACAGGCCGCTGGATTATTTTCAGAAATTGTGCCATTAATCGCTAACAATGGTCAGTTATTTAAACAGGATGATGGTGTACGTGCGGATACAACATTGGAAAAACTGGGGCGATTAAAGCCCTTTTTTGATAAGAAATTTGGTCGTATCACACCCGGTAATAGTTCCCAAATTACTGATGGGGCTGCTTTAGTGATATTGGCTAGTGAAGACGCGGTTAAGCGACATAATTTACCAGTGCTTGGGCGGCTGGTTGATTGCAATTGGGGTGCTTTGGCGCCAGAGCAAATGGGGTTAGGACCGGTTTTTGCTGCTACGCCCATCATGAAGCGTCATCAATTAACCCTGGATGATATTGATTACTGGGAAATTAACGAGGCTTTTGCCGCGCAAGTGATAGCCTGTTTGCGGGCGTGGGAAGATACAGAATTTTGTCAGCAGGAACTCGGGTTGGACAAGGCTTTGGGTAAAATATCCGCAGATCAACTTAATGTCGACGGGGGTGCGATCGCGATGGGCCATCCTGTGGGTGCTTCAGGGGCACGCATTGTTTTACATATGCTCAATGTGTTGGAACGTAAAAAAGCCAAAACAGGTATGGCGGCCATTTGCATTGGTGGTGGGCAGGGTGGAGCGATGCTGATAGAGCGCGCTTAACGAGTTTAAAGGAGAACAGAGTATGAAAAACACGAAGCATTACCATCATTGGCGAGTAGAGCAAGATACACAAGGTATTGTTTGGGTAACCATGGATCGTGAAGGTTCCAAGGTCAATACATTAGGAAAGGAAGTCTTGGATGAGCTTAGCGCTTTGATTGATAACCTCCCTCCCACGACCAAAGGTGTGGTTTTTCAATCGGGTAAATCCACCGGATTTATTGCTGGAGCCGATATCACTGAGTTTACAGAGATCAAATCAGAAAAAGATGCGTTGCATTTTGTTGAGCGCGCTAAGATCATTTTTGATAAAATTGAAAAATTATCCATTACCACAGTTGCTCTCATTAACGGCTTTTGTTTGGGCGGAGGTTACGAATTAGCCTTGTCCTGCAAATACCGCATAGCCATAGATGAACCTGCAGTGCGTATAGGTTTACCTGAAGTTAAGTTGGGTATTTTACCGGGATGGGGTGGCACGGTACGCTTGCCTAGATTGATCGGTGTACTCAATGCAATGAATATTATTCTGCCTGGTAAGGCTGTGGATGTTTATAAAGCTAAGCGCCTAGGAATGATTGATGATATTGCTCGAACACCAGACTTGCTGAAGAGAGCGGCTGTTTACTATATTAACAATAGGCCTAGGCAACACCAGCCCAGTTTGTTCCAAAAGATACTGGCGTATAAATTGTTTCGCCCTATTGTGGCCAATCGTTTAACGCAATCCGTTGCTAAAAAAGCCAAAAAGGAACATTATCCATCACCTTATTTTATCATTGAAAACTGGCTGCGTGACGGTGCTGATGGCAGTGAAGCTATGGAGCATGAATCAGCAACGATTTCAAAGCTGTTTTTTCACCCTTCTACAGCCAATTTAATACGCACTTTTTTATTACAGTCTCGTCTTAAAGAACTTGGAAAAAATGCGAGTGCAAAAATCATGCACGTTCATGTGATTGGTGCTGGGACTATGGGTGGTGATATTGCCTCTTGGTGCGCTTTGTGTGGTTATCAAGTGACCTTACAGGATCGTACACCCGAGCAAATTGCACCAGCCATTAAGCGTGCTCACGTTTTATATCAAAAAGTGCTTAAACAACCGCGCTTAGTGCAAGCCGCGATGGATAGGCTAATGCCTGATATTCAAGGTCATGGCGTTAAACATGCGGATGTCGTCATTGAAGCGATTTTCGAAGATCTGGCAATCAAATCAGCACTGTATAAAAAAATAGAACCAGAACTCAAACCCCACACAATTTTGGCAACCAACACCTCAAGTTTGCCATTAGAAACCTTAGCTAAGGGATTGAAAAATCCGCAAAGGTTAGTGGGCATACACTTTTTTAACCCGGTATCATTGATGCAATTGGTGGAAGTTGTGCGTGGCAAAGAAACCAGTGATGAAGTGTTTCATCAAGCATTAGCCTTTGTGAGTAAAATCAGACGTTTGCCCTTACCGGTAA
>JBGSSQ010000161.1:0-8340 GCA_041736975.1 Gammaproteobacteria bacterium | reverse complement strand
TATTGCCCGGAAAGCAATGGTATGGCAGAAGCATTTGTCAAAACGATGAAGCGGGATTACGTGTATGTCAGTGATTTATCTGATGCACAAACAGTTATGAAGCAGCTACCATTGTGGTTTAATGACTACAATGAAAATGCGTCACATAAAGGACTTAAGATGCGCTCACCAAGGCAATTTTTGAGTGAAATGTTAGCAGGCTAGGTGGCTCTTTTTTAAGGGGCAACTCCACTTTAGACGAGAATGTTGTAAAATTACAAGAAGATGCGCGTAAGCTAGATATAGCTGTAGATGCAAAAGCTTATAAGCAAGTTGAGAAAGCAAAGGAGGATGATGAGTCTCCGCGGGGCTTGCCAAAGAGCTTGTTTTAGATTGTTGTTATTATAGTTGGGCATTACTTATTGGGGGTGGATATGAAACATTTTAGAGCAGAGAATTCTAGTCTAAGAGTGACCAATCAAAATGTGATTGCAGAAATAGAAAAGTACATACACGAGCTATATCATGCCTCAGTTAAGCTGTGTTTCCCTACGATGAAGAAGCAAAGAAAGCAACTGCATTTTATCATTATGTCTGATAAGCCTCTTGATTTGTCGGAGTTTGCTTCGCTAGTTAAATACATCAGGGATCGAGTCGATTTTGGTAATATTTTCGTGCAAAGTAGAGAGTATTGGGAGAATGCGGGTGAGTTTAATAGGGCATATTCTCATGAAGTTGATTATTCTGCAAATAACCATAGGAAAGTTGAGGATTTCCTACTCGCGCACTATCCTAATTTCACTAGATTGCGGCAATTATACAAAGAACACGGTGTGCCAAGTTCATGCTTTGACGAGGATGAGTTTGATGAGATGCTGAGAGCTGATTTGGGCGGTGCTATCAGAGAAATTTGTGATGCTGCTTTAGGGGGCCAATCGGAACCCAATGAAGATACTGTGATCACTATTCTTGTAGGAATATTGAAAAAAGCAGGGCAATGTGGTTTAGATACCGAGAAAATTGTGGGCGAGATTAAACAGGATGAATCATCAATTGTGCCTAATAAGTTGTTTTAGTATACATTATTTAAATGATCACTATGAAGATAATTATCCTTCCAGGATGCTCAGAAAAGGGGCGGGGCTATTTTACGAGAGTTGGTGCTTAATAATCACTCCTTAATCTGATCGTGTTCGTACTAGCCATTAAACAATAAGATGGAGCGAATCCCCATCTGGACAATAATTCCTGAGAGAAATATATACCATATCTTCTTCTCAGATAAATAGTACTTAGGAAAACTTGCTACTTCTGAAACCATCCCCCTTGAATGAATTAACATACTCAAGCCAGCCACTAATAATAAAATCCACGAAAGCACTTTCACCAAAACAAACCAGGTCAATGAGCCTTGCAATGGAAGACCTAAAGCTCGATGAGCTCGCAATTATTTACCCAGGGAAAAAGGCTTATAAAATTCGAGATAATATTAATGTATCTGGGTTAGAAAGATTTTTGACTAATGCTGCATAGACATCAACCCAAAGTAGAAGTATTTTGAGCGAAGATCAGTGCCATTATCTGAGATATGACGAGCGGCTGGGTTGATATGTCAGCAAAGCTTGTGTACGGTAGCGTCCCATTTTCTCAGTGCAAGACTACTTGTAAAGAAATATATGGTTTTGTATTGTCTTTTACATCATTCCGCTATCGTGCTTTCGCCAACACCTATTCTAGGTCAAGAGTCTGTGTGCCTTCATTTTAGGGGTTTTAATACAGCCACTCTGCTATAAATGATTATGAGAATTGGTTCCCGCGGGATCCGATTAGTACCGGGGTCGGAAATGAAGCTTCCAACCCCTGGGGTTGGAAGTTCTGTGGCGCCAACCATACAGGGTCGGAAATTTTACTTTCCGACCCTGGGGTGATATATTCCAACCTCGAGATGTGCTAACAGGAGTTGATCTAATGCTGACAGACCTACTTACTCAACCAGAGGGTAAGATGCTTGAGTTTAAGGAAAATGCATCTTCTCCCCTGAGAATTATCAAAACGGTTCTAGCGTTTGCTAATACAGCTGGTGGTAAGGTGGTTATTGGCATTAAGGATAAGGATCACAGCGTTATCGGTGTAGAAAATATAATTGTAGAAGAGCAGCGATTAACGAGCCTTATTGTAGATTCCATAGAGCCTATGCTGATTCCAGATATCGACATTGTGAGTCATGAAGACAAAGAGTTAATTGTCATTAATGTGCCATATCTGATTGGTCCATATTATCTTAAAAGCTCAGGCCTTCGTAAGGGTGTTTTTATTAGGCTCGGTTCAACTAATCGAATGGCAGCCCCAGAGACAATATCTTCTTTACAGCGACTTGCTAAAAACATTAGTTTTGACGAAATGCCATGTATCAATGCGAATCCAGAAGAATTAGATGATAACTACATAAGAAAAATCTTGGGTACAGTATATAAAAATTTAGACAAAAAACACTATAGATCCTTAGGAATCCTTGCTCAACATAACAATAAATCCTTTGCAAGCTATGGTGGGATTTTATTATTTGGTCATGATAAGCTGAGATGGCTGCCAGATTCTTTAATACGATGCGTTTGCTTTGCGGGCACAGGTCGGAGTGAGATCATTGATCAAAAAGATATTAAAGTTCCTTTAATTGATGCTGTTGATGAGGTGCTGGCTTTTATCAACAGGCATATAAATGTAAGTGCAAGATTTACCGGTGTATCTCGTAGAATCGATATTCCGCAATTTCCGCCAGAAGCTGTACGAGAAGCTGTTGTCAACACAATAGTGCACGCAGATTACACTATGATAGGTGGTGCAATACAAATAGCTGTGTTTGCAGATAGAATTGAAATAACTAATCCTGGTGGTTTAGCGTTTGGGCAATCGATGGAAAATGCCTTATCGGGTGTCTCGCGAATGCGAAATCGATTAATTGGCAGGATATTCAGGGAAATCAAAATAATTGAGCAACTTGGGACAGGGTTATTGAGAATAGTTGAAGCTTATAAAGATTATCCGCAAAGCCAACCATTGATTGAAGAAATTGATCATCACTTCAGAGTGACTTTGTTTGAAAGCACACCGGCAATAGGGGAAATGAAGATTTGGGAAAGCACCTTATTTAAGTTGTTAGCAGATGGTAGGCAATTAAGCACAAAACAGATAGCGGAATTTTGGGGGGTGACTGACAGAACAGCGAGAAGTCGACTTAAGGCAATGCTTGAACGCCGAATTATAAAACGGCATGCAGAGACAATAAATGACCCCAACACCAGCTACTCTAAAGTGTAATGATTCTATCAACCAAGGATCTAGCCGCTTTGCTAATAAGGTAATGCTGGCTATGCACCCGCCTACCTACTGCACCTGGTGATATGTATAATGGCACGAATTTCTTAATAGCCAGCATAGGCGGTAAAAGAATACTGACAAAAACAATAGCGGCACCTTAAGGTGACATTTTTATTTCCATGACTCTATGGTACCATTCGTTTGAAATTAGCGCATATACCCGTGCTCTTGTCCCAGAAACCCGGTGAGGATAGCTAAAATCTTTCACCATTATTGGATGCTGCACAATAACGATATTGCAGTGACTTGTTTCCTTGATAGTTATGGTTAAGTATGAAAAAAAGTCGCGAGCTTAAAAAATGCAAAGTAAATCTGGCACCAGAGGCCATCGACATGGCCGAGGTTGAGGCCGAGGCAGTCCCACAAAACACACCACATCAAGTTGACTACGATGCTCTGTTCCGTTTCTACTATTGGCACAAAGCCTATCTTGAGCATCAAAACACAGGCCCAAGAGTTCTGCCATTAGAGCAAACGCATCCGGAGCTTGAGGTGCAGTCATTGCGAATTAACGAAAGACATCTAGACCAATATACAACGAGAATTACCGATGATATTTTTATTCTCGATAGTAGAAATATTTGGAGTGAAGAACAGTCCCATTATCTGCGTTATGCTGAGCTGGTGAGTCGATATGCCAGCAAAGCATCTGCGCGGCAGCGTCCTGTTTTCTCAATGCAAGACTACAGGGAAAGAGGCATCTCGTTTTGTCTAGTCTTTAACTTCACAAAAAACATGCGTCCTGTTTCGTTGATGAGTCTGTTACTTTACGATAATTATGAAACAAATAACGCAGATCAATTTTCTCTACGTTTAGAGTGGTGGCAACCCATTGGCATTAGCTGTATGGATAGATTGGAGGCGAACGACAGAGATGTGCAAAAGCAATATCTCGCTCAACAAATTGCACAGCACTTTGGTGATAGACTCAGCCCGCAGTCAGCTCAGCCACGTTTGAAGATGCAGCTGCGTACATTCACCAATGATCCTATAGTTGCAGATTTCACCACGCCACTGTATGCATATGCATGGGATTCATCATTAATGAGAAGTCACCCGTGCTGGAATGTGAGTCCTTATTCGTATCAACCGGCAGAAGAGATGCTCGAACAGACATTAAGTCAGCAGTCGCCTCAACAGTGTCTACAGGATATGTTTCCACAGGTTGTCGCTAACGCTGTGCCACCGGTGATGCTGTCATACTGGGATAGCGAAATATTTCAGGCTGTACAAGCGCCCATCGTGGATTTCACCCCATTCCGCGATCGTGCTCTAGCCAACAATCCTCTAGGTGAGGAGTTTGTGTGCCTTCATTTTAGGGGGGGGGCCCCACTAGAAGCAAAAAATCTAGCCATGCACCTTACGCAGTGTTTATCTAAAGAGATTGAATGTAACGCGCAATATGACGGTAACATCGGGTCTGACCTCTTTTTTATTATGAACAACACATTAGACCGATGCTATGGCTATGTGTTACTTGAAAATGTTCAACGATCCACTATTTGTGGTGAGCTTTTTTCAACTGCAAGAGACTACCAAGAAAAAAAACCTAATGCAGAATTGACTGCCGCATTTTTTGGTTCGAAGCTCGCTAGAAGTAAAAAAAAATTAAATGCTGCTTATGCGGCGAACAAAAAAGAACCATTTTCAATGTTTGGTTTTAGAATGCCCGAAGAAATACGAAAATATCAAAATAAATGCCAGCGCAATGAAATAATGCAGTTTTTTTCAGGAGCTAAAGATCATTTACCAATAGACGGTAGTCTCACCGTCAAAAAACTAGAATTCGCTTGGATTCACCCATTCTATCGAGCCCGTGGCCTCATGACTAGTCTATGGAGCCATCTACACACTGAATACAATCACCTGATCGAGGTGGATAAGCCTAGTTTCATGATGCGGCAATTTATAGAAAAAAATGCCGATGCTACACTCGATATAGGGCCTAATGTACTAGCAAAAAAGTAATGATGCATTAGCTCGATTACTGTAAATAATGCTGGCTATAAAACTATTACAGTCTTCACTTGAATCTGCTGAAATTTAGTGCTGTTGAATCTATCTAATATGACTTTACATACAAGAGAAAACCATCAGAGATCCTAGCGTCAATCAGAGCCCGCGATAATTTTCCGGTACTTCATTATACTGGCAGATTCTTTTAACCTCTCTCAAATCTTGACTTGTGAAATGTTTGAGAGATTAGTTGAGAGTTGGCTATGCTCCATAGCCATTGTGCCACGTGGAGGTGGCCTCGTATGATTCTATCTTGTTTGGTTTCTGGTCGGATCCATTCAGGTGGGGAAAATGGAAACCCTGGAGCATAATCTGCAAGTCTTAGATAACTATCATGATTGTCCATGCAAGTTATTTGATTATTTAGCAAAGGTGCTTGTCCGTACAAAGGTATAAACCTGATAGGAGATGGTTCTGGCTCAAAATTTGGACTTGAACGAAAGGCTTAACCTTTAAGCGACGACAAAACAGGCGGTTAACCCCTAACTTTATAATTTTGGGTTAATACTTGTCAAAACTACTATAATTAGAGGTACGAGATGTAAACTAGAGGTGGGCAGGTGAAACGTAATAATGAGAGAATTCCGGAAAACGACAAACCCATATTGACCGGTGATAAAGCTATTGCTAGTGCGGGATTTCCAGTGGATTTTATGGCTGCAGTACATAAAGTCGCTGATTTGACTGGTGCGGCTATTTCATTTCGTGCAGGACAACCGCCTAATACCGACAAGGGATACGATGTAACCTATAAACCCATGGCTGTTAAAACAAAAACTTTCGGGGGCAACCAAGGTATTCCCATGTTAGCAGGTTTCATCCCCATGGATCAGGACAGGTTTGGTCGTAGTGGAAGTTCTCCTTTGCCGAAGGAGGATTTTGGCTCTTCGCAACTTAAAGTCACTTTGCTGGAATTGGTCAGTGATGCACAGAAAGGCCTTTATAATATGCATCTGGTGGGTAATCATATTGAATTTACGCCAAAGTCTGATTTAATAGATCGTGAGGCATGTGCTAATTCAGAAGCGATAGCGAATTCAGTGTTTCGGATTAATTTAATCGATGACACGAAAAAAATACAGGTAGACCTTCTGTCGCCGCGCACTGCCACGCAAGTTCACCTTAGCAACAAACCCTTTGATGAACAAAAGCATGCAACCGAACCTGATTTTTGGGAAGATCGTTTTGGTGATTTTGATCAATTGTTAGGCACACACTTTTTAGTTGAAGATAAGAAAAGAGATGAGCAAGAATTTAAAAAAACCATGTTGTTAGGGGCGAGTCCCTTGACAGGAGATGCTGATGGATTTTCTTTCGCCCCACCACTTGATTACTCATTAGCGGAACAAACCGCATATGAAAAACAATATGATATAAACAAGCCCAAAGATGTTGGTGAGTTTTTAGCCGAATTTGTCTCACTACTGGATAAATATAAACCCGGCTCAAGTTCAGAATTAGGTTTAGATAAATTAAAAACAGTGAAGGACTTTAGTGCGTTATTTAGAAAGACAACAGATCAGAAGATTAAAATTACGGGTTTAACAACACCTTTTGAGGCATGCATCGCACATTTAATCAATGTGGAGATGCAGTCATCACCAAGGGCTAAAGCAGCTGCAATGGGACAGCTGGCTCAAATTATTTTACACGGTCCAGAAACCAATAACCCCGGAAAGCCTTCTTCATTAGACGGCGATATTATTCATGTCTTCCCGAGAGAGACTAATCAGCATATCAATAGGGTGGTGTTGACACGAAACGAACAACAACTTGTTGATCTCGTGAAAAATGAATACGTTGGGAAGTTCCAAATGAAAATACATCCCAAATGGGATAAGTCTATGTGGGATGATGTTACCAAGCTATCGAATCCAGATAAAATATCGTATGGAACGCCTGAAGTGATACGTAAAAAATTTGGTGCTGGAGGTTCGCGGCAATCAAAATCCCCGAGTTTGCCCCCTAGCTGGACACGTAAAAATGCACAGACTGAAAAGTCTCAACAAACAGAAAAAGTCGGAACTCAAGATGACCCGGCGCAAACACGGCCAAGAACGAACAGTATGGTGGAAATGTTTATGAGAGTCGCCGAGCAAAAAAGGGAGAAAAAGCCTCTTGAAAAACCTGAGGTAGAAGAGTACAAATCTCCTCAGCTAAAATAACTTTGACATTGGGATGTAATGTAAATTACACTGTCATAAATTAACATTTAAGGAGTGGTCTATGCAGACTTCACTAGAGACCGTTAGCTCGGAATTGGAAAAATTGTCTGACTATCTGCAAAATAGTAATGACACCAATTTAGCCGACCTCAATGAGAAAATAATCGACTCTCTCACCGGTGTTTTTTTCTTAATCGCTCAGTTAAATCCAAATTATCGCATTAAATTTACTGAGGCTGACAGGAAAAGTAAGCTCGCTGAATTAAGTGATGAAATTACATCGATCTGTAATGAATGCCTAGAGCTTAGCCAATCAAATGAAATACTTGCTGCTATCATTGGGGGAATTCAAAAGAACAAGCCGAGTCAAGAAACTATAAATCAAGCCCCCTCTCAGCGGGGGGGCTGTAAATAGCATTGATAAATCTATAAAAATCTGTTGCTATCTGCTTAATAGATTTATACACATTTTAGAGAGCGGCAAATCCAAAAGCGTCGTTTCTTTATCTTCTTTTACCTAGCTAAAATGGTCTTTTCCCTATTGGATCACCTTCATCACCAATACTGTCAATGGGAATAGTTGGCTCCAATTCTTCAATGGATTGCACTTTGCTATCATCGGTTTTAGCATTTTTTTTATTACGCAAGTCTTCTTCTTGAGGAGTGATATTAAAAAACAGCTGTCTCACGCAATTATGTATATCAATTTCACGCGGACGTTTATTGATGATTGCAGTGCTTTTCAATGGACGGCAATTTCCTTCACGTGAAATTAATTGAATGCTCTCAAGTGAACCGGTAC
>JBGSSQ010000150.1:0-9625 GCA_041736975.1 Gammaproteobacteria bacterium | reverse complement strand
GCACAAGCACCACTGCCGCAAGCTTCCGTCTCACCTACACCACGCTCGAATACCCGCAAATGCAGATGTCGAGGTGACTCAATCTCCAAAAAACCCACATTGACACCTTCAGGGAAGGCCGAGTGTACCGCAATTAACGCCCCTATCTTCGCCACATCGACACGACTAACATCCTCCACACGAATGACTGCATGAGGATTGCCTACGTTAACTGCCAAAATCTCCTTCTCTGCACCGGCCACTTCCATAGAGTAGGAAGGGCCTAATCCACTGAGCCGATGAGGAATTTCTTCAGCTTTAAAACGAGGCACACCTAAACTGACACTGGCCGTGTCTGTGGTCAGCAAGCGCAATTTCATCAAACCTGCCATGGTAGCTACAATGATTTCAGGCTTATCGCTCAACCCTTGCTCTCGAATAAAACGAGCTACACAACGTGCGCCATTTCCACACTGCCCTACCTCGCCGCCATCGGCGTTGAAAATACGGTAACGAAAATCCTCTGCAGCAGTCATCGGTGGCTGAACTAAGAGGAGCTGATCAAATCCAATGCCACGATGACGGTCAGACAAACGTCGCACTTCCTCAGCCGATAAATGAATATCTTGATTGACGCCATCAATAACCACAAAGTCATTACCTAACGCTTGCATTTTGGAAAAAGAAAATTTCATGGTATCAAATGCTCCCGCTCAAATAAGGAAGTCACTGTTTCTCGCTCGCGAACTAAATAAGATTGCTCACCATCCACCATAACTTCAGCGACTCTGGGGCGAGTATTATAATTTGAGCTCATCGCAAAACCATATGCACCTGCCGTACGCACAGCCAACAAATCACCTTGCTCTACAGAAAGATCACGCTCTTTACCGAGAAAATCACCAGTTTCACACACCGGCCCTACAACATCATAATGGTGACGCATAATATCATGACGAATACGTGCGGGAATAATATTCTGATAAGCATCGTAGAGTGCTGGCCGTAATAAATCGTTCATAGCCGCATCAACAATCACAAAATTTTTATGTCTACCATATTTGAGATATTCAATGGTGGTTAACAAAATACCGGCATTGGCTACTATGGCACGACCGGGTTCTAATATAATTTCCAGTGAATAATCATTAAAGCGATCAGCCAATGCGCGAGCATAATCTAAAGGTTCTGGCGGAGCTTCCTCTTGATAGCGCACACCCAAACCGCCACCAAGATCTACGTGCTCAATGTTGAAACCGCGATCCCTTAATGTTTTGACCAATGCATAAACATGATCGAAAGCTTCAAGCAATGGCGCCAATTCCGTTAATTGCGAACCAATATGGCAATCAACACCAACCACTTGCAGATGCGCTAATGATTTGGCACGTTCATACAAATCAAGCGCCTCACGAATATCAACACCAAATTTATTATCTTTTAAACCGGTGGCAATATAAGGATGAGTCTTGACATTAACATCAGGATTAACACGAATCGACATGCGCGCCACTTTACCCATTTGACCCGCCACAGCATTTAAACGCTCAAGCTCTGATTCTGACTCAACATTAAAACAGCCAATACCGGCAATTAATGCCTGTTCAATTTCCCAAGTTAGCTTACCCACACCGGAGAAGATCACTCGACGTGGATCACCACCGGCGGCTAATACGCGCGCCAACTCACCGCCTGAAACAATGTCAAACCCAGCGCCTAATTTAGCCAATATATTGAGCACTGCCAGATTGGAATTCGCCTTAACGGCATAACATATCTTATGAGGATGCTCACCCAAGGCTTCATCAAAAGCACGATAATGCCGCTCCAACGTTGCCCTCGAATAAACATAAAGTGGAGAGCCATACTCAGCAACAAGTTGGTGTACAGGAATTTCTTCAGCATACAGCTGATCTTGACGATAATTAAAATAATCCATGCGAAGCCTCTTTAGAAGATTTATTTTGATCCGGCATATACAATGGCCCGGTTTGTCCGCACGCTGCTATAAAAAGCAGAATTATCAACATCATTAATCGCATAAGCGCCTCATTTAACCTACTATCTCTAAATAGGGGGCAGTGTAACGAGATCACACTCATCAATCAATGAAAATGAAGACCACAACCGAATCTACACCAAGGCAGTCATCTCAACAGCAAACCAGCACCAGAACCGACTATGGAGTGACTGAAGAAACGGGCTCATCGCCAGGCATCCTCGCCTTCTCAACTTCCTGAGCGATCTCCACCAATTCAATCAATGAGCTCTTACCCTCACGAGGATTATGATAATTACTTAAGCGAAAATGACTCATCCTTTTCAAATGTACTAACTGACTGACGCTGAGGCCTCAGAAAGCTGGCCTTATCAGCAACATTAGATCGGCCTAACAAAACATCTAAACGCCCCAACAACTTCTCACAAAATAACATCATATTCGCAGCCGAACTCAATATTGTCTCATTGATTTTTAATACCTCCTTAATAACAAGAGAGGCGTGAATATATTTTAAAAATAGCTCAGTGCAACCATTCTCTAAAAAAACCACTTCACCCTCTGAAAGCTGAATTCTCAAGTATTGTCGAACATCATTAAGGATAGATATTTGCAACGACAAGGTATCACTCTTCCACTTTTTCTCAACTTGAAAAAATAAATCACTGAATGATCTCGACATTGAAGCATTAAAGCTTTTATCTCTGACAAGCCCATCCATTTGCTGAAAAAAAGCACTTGCCAATACATACATGAGAGAGTCACCCCATATTTTACGATGGGCAGAGGTCAACAACTTCAAACGAAAATCAACTCTAGCGCAAAGCATAGGTGTAAACCCTGCATTGTTTTCACAGAACACTAAAGACTCTGCTTTACCCTCTTCTAAACAATAGTTGATCAGCTCAAAGTTGCCTTTTCGACAAAGTTGGTGCAGCAATGAATCACCAAACTTATTTTTTTGATGAAGACTTTTTGGCAGCAGTATTCTTAGCACATCATAATACCCATGATGACAAGCCAAAAAAGCGGCGGTTTCACCACAACGGTCTACAGCATCAAAATCACGCGGTTTCAGCAACGGGATAAATGCTTCAATGAGATTATATTGGTTATTATCCACCATGATCATTAATGGCGTTCTACCTAATTGGTTATAAAACATTGGATTCAGCGCACAATACAATCCCAATTTTTTTTGCCTGGCAAACTCGGTTTTTATAGATAAATCCGCAAAAATTCCGTCTATCGCTTGGTGTTGCACAAAAGAATTCATAATATCTTCAACCAGCTCGATATGCCCCTCTGAAACAGCCCAATGTAAAAAATGGGGCTGCACTTTCAACCGAATTTCACTTTTCTTAGGGTGTTGAAAAAAAATGAGTAGGCTCTGGTAATATTCATCAAATTTCGCAAGGAGTAATCTTGAATTCAACGCTTTAAATAAAAGTAAAATAATGGTCTTATCCCCCACTGGATTTTTTTTCTCTTTCAGTGACGCCAGAGTCACGATCAATGGTGAAACAACAGGCAAGCTTTGTTCATCAACATAATGTGGATTGGCGCCCAACACCAAAAGATACTCCACCCAAAACTCTCTTCTGGGCGAGTCACCCGCAATTGCCCGAATTAATGCCTTGCCCAAAACTGTTTTTTTTGCTTCGGGATCAATCTCCATGGACAGAACCATTAAAAAGATCTGATCATATTCCTCATTGAGTAGAAAACGCGAATAAAGAGGCTGAAAATCAGGTGGCGGTAAGGTATGCATAAGCACTTGAAAACAGGAAAAATCGCCACTATCAATAGCCAAAAGGTAAGGATTTAACTCCGACAGACTAAAATCAAACTGCCAACCTTGCTCAGATACATACTCGCAAGCGCTTGTTAAAAATGCCACTCGCCCAAATGCTACCGCCACCGCAAGAAAGTGAAGCCTACCATAGACAGCAATATTATCCAGCTCAAACTGAGATGAAATCAGCCTGCTAACTAAACTACAATCTCCGACTTTAGCCGCATTTTGAAGCAATTGATTTTTTTCGTCCATGATATATTCTTGCATCTAAACTTCCACGTATCTATTAACCTGCTACTACAACATATTATACCCAGATCATCAAAAAATTGCCAAACCACTCCTTCATCATTATCTCCGTTCCCGTCATTGTGTTCACAATGACCGGAACGGGGACAATCTTGATTCAGTGATATCGATAGGGACAAAAAATGTGTTAAACTGCGTCTTTGTCTTTATTCCAGGAGAGGCTAATGGCAACCGAAGTGGACAGTTTAGAAACCGTAGAACTCGGCGATCCCGCGACCGCTGACTACAGCATTATATGGCTACATGGGCTAGGCGCCGATGGACATGACTTCGTATCCCTAGTACCACAACTTAACTTGCCTGCCTCCCCGCAAATACGCTTTGTTTTCCCTCACGCCCCAGTACGTCCAGTCACAGTGAATGGTGGATACCCTATGCGCGCATGGTTTGATATTGCCGATTTGACTTTCTCAGAGGATATTGATGAAGCCGGCATCACCGATGCAATCAGCGCCGTTCACCAATTAATCGATCAAGAAATAGCCCACGGCATCCCATCAGAAAATATCTTCTTAGCCGGGTTTTCTCAAGGCGGCTTCATTGCACTACTGAGCGGTTTATTTTGCCCAAAACAATTAGCTGGCCTCATTAGCCTCTCCAGTTTTCTATGGCGCCCGCCTCAATTTGACCAGCAACGTCAACCTATAAACCAAAAAACTCCGATTCTCATAGCCCATGGCAGCCAAGACGATATCGTTCCTTTCAAATCCGGTGAAACTTCTGCTCAGCTACTGGAAAGTTATGGCTATGAGGTCAGTTTTAACCACTACCCTATGGGCCATGCCGTCTGTCGCGACGAGACCACCGCCATCAGCAAATGGCTGCAACAACACCTCTAGCCCATGATTAAATAGCGGGTGGGTTAAATCAGGGTCATCTTCAGTCATGAGACAACTTAAAAGCCCGGTTTAAAATCATCAGTTATCACAGGCGCTGATATATTCCCTTTATTTTATTGGTGAATTTCTTTCTTGAGGGCGCGCCGCTACAATTATTTCGGTGTCTTGAGATCATTCAATATTTTCATGGCCAACAATACTTCGTTCACTGCAGCGCTCCCGCTATGCCCGCGACACCGCTAAAGCTTCATAAGTCTCAACCGTACCCACATTAAACCACTCACCTTGAAAATACTCGCCTGTTACCTGTTGATTCGCTATCGCGGGACGTAACAAACTGACAAGCGGGAAAGACCCAGGGATACAGTTCTGGAATAAATCCCGGTGATAGACACCGATATTCCCATAGGTCAGCCTATTTCCTGAATTTAAGCATACAACACCGTCCTCCAAGCCAAAATCCCCTCTAGGCGTTAAAGGATCAACAAGGACAAGATGAGCTAAACGATGGGGAGCATGACGCAAAGTGTGATAGGGGAACGCTGTATACAAATCACCACTGATGACTAAAAAATATTCACCTAGATGGTTTAGCGCATTGAAGATGCCGCCGCCAGTTTCCAAAGCGTTTTCTTGCTCAACGGAATAGTGAATACTGACACCAAACTGACTGCCATCGCCCAAAACGGCAACGAACTGCTCAGGCTTGTAAGCCACATTAACGACAATTTCTTTGAAGCCGCTCGCCGCCAAAGCCTCTAATTGATGGACAATAAGCGGTCGCCCACCTACAGGCAGTAATGGCTTCGGACAATTATTCGTTAATGGACGCAGCCTGTTTCCGCGACCCGCTGCTAGAATCATTGCTTTCATGTTTCTGTACCTTTCCCTGCAATAACTTTGCTATGCCATTCAATTGAGGGTATCGTGAACTCGCGCTCAAAATATAATCGATTAATCGAGGTATATCTGCCAAAAACTGGGACTTACCATCACGTAAATATAAACGAGAAAAAATCCCCATACATTTTAAATGCCGCTGCACACCCATCAAATCGAACCAACGTATAAATTGGCCCATGCTCACATCCTGAATAATCCCCGCATCCCGAGCTTTTTCGAAATAACGTTGCACCCAATTAGTCACATTGAGGTTGGGCCAGGAGACATAACAATCTTTCAACAAAGAAACCAAATCATAAGTGACAGGACCTATCACAGCATCTTGAAAATCTAACACACCCACTTGTCCATCTGACATTTGGAGTAAATTTCGAGAATGGTAATCACGATGCACAACGGTAGTGGGCTGCTCCAAAGCATTTTCAATAAGCCGCTCAAAAGTCGAAGACAACATGGCTTGTTCACGTGGCGATAAATTAATCTTCAGATGTGCACCCAAATACCACTCTGTAAATAGCTCACATTCTGAGAGCAGTAAAGCCCGGTCATATTGAGGAAAAGAATAAGCCTCTCGTGAGGTCTGTTGAATTTTGACTAAAGAATCAATCGCCTGCGAATAAAGCTGATCCACATTAGAGGAGTTTAAATGCGCACTGTAAAGTCCTTCACCCAAGTCTGATATCAACAGGAAGCCTTGCTTTAAATCAGCCGCATAAATCGTTGGCACCTGAATACCTTGAGCAGACAGCGCGCCTGCAATACCGACAAAGGCATCAGATCTTTCAGTGTTGAGGGGTGCATCAACGGCAATTCGAGTCTCGCCCTTGGAGCTGACGCGAAAATAACGACGAAAACTGGCATCCCCAGGGAGAGGCGCCATACCATCCTGATCACATGGGAATACCGACTGCACCCATTTAAAGAGGTCGTCTTGCCGATTACCCGATACTTTCTCCATGACTTTATCCTAATAACAAAATTGGCCCATTATATAATTATATTGGCGAAATAGCTACCCTGTTATCGAATAACACCACGCCAAAAAAGTTACTATTCAGCCCTAAATAACTAAATTAGCACATTAGTATTATAATTATGATTAAATTTAAGCGCAAGTAACGCACTGAAAAACTTGATATGACGTGAGCTGCGCTCCTACTAGCAGCAAGCCGCGCGCGTGATGACGGGAGCTGGATTATCAAACTTAGCGATCAAAGCCCCTTTCTTTTCACAGCATCCAGGGTAAACTACTCATTTACCTTACGTCATCTAGGGACAGGATAGCATACCAGTGACCATTAAAAGGCAACTAAGCGTCTTTTTCTCAGCAAGCGCCGCATTTTGCAGCTGCTTACTGGCGCCTGCTTATGGCCAAAAAATCCCTTTAGCTGAGACTCTCAACTGGCAACCTCGCAGCAACACCCTGTGTTATGGCGTCTTCATTGACCCCGAGGAAGTGGTAACTGCGGTAGCGCCTCTTAATATTGATCAATCTCCCATGCGCATCACCGCCGACAATTCCGCACAACTCTCTCTCAGCGGCCAATCAACCCTATCGGGAAATGTCTCCATCCAACAGCCTGGGCGACTACTACGCGCTGACAAAGCCACCTTGAACCGTAATGCCAACAGTAAGACCATCGATAAAATAGAGCTTAGCGGCAATGTGCGCTACTTTATGCAAAAGCAAGCGCTTGCTGGACAAAGGGTTGTAATCCTCCCCGATCAACAGAAAATAACACTCTGGGATGGGGCTTATAGGATGGAACGTCAGTATACGCCCATCTCACTAACCGCATGGGGAACCGCTAAAAAAGCAGAACATCTCCCCCACCAGTTAGATATCCAGAATGCCACTTACAGCACATGCCCTCTGTGCCCAGCGCCAATTTGGTCATTGCATGCAAGCCATATCAACCTCAATCAAGATACCGGGAGCGGCTCAGCAAAACACGTCAGCCTGTATATTAAACAAGTGCCGGTACTGTATTGGCCCTACCTCAGCTTCCCTATAGATAAACATCGTAAAAGTGGCTTTTTGCTGCCCACACCCGGCAATAACGGCAAAGGGGGGTTTACCATTGACCTGCCTTATTATCTCAATTTAGCGCCAAACTACGACGCCCTCATTACCCCGATGTTTTATAGCAACCGCGGCGTACAATTGAATGGTCATTTTCGCTATCTTACCCAAAACAGCAAAGGTCATTTTAACGCCAGTTTTTTACCTCACGATCATGAATTTGCCTATATGCAATCTGAAACACTTCGATCCACAGATCCAGCAGAACAACCTTTTCTAGCGAGGCTCAACGACGCCAGTGATTTTAGAATGCAATTTTCACTCGACAACTTCAGCCAATTCACAAAAAACATATCAACCACTGCAGTATTAAATTACGTATCGGATGACTATTACTTACAGGACTTTGGGCACAATCCTATAGACCAAAACAGAGATCAGTTATTAAATCAAGTTGACTTTCAATATTCGGATGATCACTGGGACTTCCTCAGTCGTGTTCAATTTCACGAAACATTACACCCAATAAATTCCAGCGCTGAAGACACGTACTCGCGCTTACCACAACTTAATTTACACGGCGATTGGCTATTTGGAAAAAATAATCCACATACCTGGTTTAATACAGAATTCATCTATTTTGATCATCGCAAAGATTTTTTTACTGATGAAAACGTCGTCACAGGACAAAGGCTAGACATCAGTCCCGGCATTGAACTCCCCCTTAAAACACCTTATGCTTATTTCACTCCGCATATTAACATAGAAGGCACCTACTATAGCTTGAAAAATCAAGTGCCCGGATTTGAAAACGATATTTTTAGAGCACTCCCGATTTCCACTATAGACACAGGTCTTTTTTTTGAACGCACCACATTTTTAAATGGCGAACAATATACACAAACACTTGAACCACGCGCATACTATGTTTACATTCCATATACAAATCAAAATGAAATCCCACTGTTCGACACAGATCTACCGACCTTCACCTATCAACAACTTTTTACACCTAATCGATTTTCCGGATATGATCGCATTAATGATGCCAACCAACTCACGCTGGCACTGACCACACGTTTTTTAGATCCATTAACCAGCGACCAGCGCTTTAGCGCGATTATCGCCACCCAATTTTATTTTCATGACCGCACAGTTTGCATCGATCCCAACTGCCACGACGACCCACTTGCGAATAGCAATACGGCCCCATTAATTGGCGCCATTAATTATCACTTTTATAAACCTTGGTATGCTATCGCTAATGCCGTGTGGGACCCTAGCGATCAACGGCTCACCACTACCAATGTGCACTTGTACTACAAAGGTGAAGGAAATCGCCTCTTCTCCATAGGTTATGATTATGTTCGATATGGTGATTTTAAAGTCGGCGCCCGTAGCCAAGATTTGAGCCGCATCGATGTCGCCGTTGCTATGCCGCTCACAGAACGCTGGTTAGCGCTAGCGAATGTCAATTACAATCTCAGCCACAGCCATCCACAATTCCTACTCGCTGGCCTTGAATACCAAAACTGCTGCTTCGCTTTCCGCGCCATCGCTAGCCGCGCACTAATCGACCAAGCACTGACAGACACCACACTTTTTGACAACCGCTACTACCTGCAAATCAATTTTAAAGGTCTCGCCAAAGTCAATAACAGCAATCCTCACAGCATTCTCAGCGATAGACTACCGGGCTTTCGTGACGGGTTCTGAACACTCGCTCAACAGGCAAAATCAACGCTAATACGCTATACTTAGACGTAGGAACAATT
>JBGSSQ010000125.1:0-3011 GCA_041736975.1 Gammaproteobacteria bacterium | reverse complement strand
TTTGCGTGCAATCTTAAGTCCCTCTTCGACCTGAAAAGAGTCATTCAGATCTGGGTCGTTTATAAAGCCCTTCCAACCTGTCGAGGTACGTGGTTTCTCGAAGTATGTGCGCATTACCAGTACGATCTGATCACCAACCCTCTCTGCGAGCGTAGCTAAGCGATCGGCGTATTCAAGAGCTGCGGCTGGATCATGAATTGAGCAGGGACCAACTATGATAAATATTCTCTGGTCTTTTCCAGCCAAGATATCTCTCAGTATATCCCGCGTTTTTAACACCAACGATTCCACCTCGCCTGGTAACGGGAGCGCATGTTTAAGTTGTCGCGGTGTCGGAATTACCCTTTCACTCGCTATGTTTAGATTTGAGGTCTCTTTTTCGGTCATTATTATTAAAGACTATCAGAGCTACCGATCCGCGTCAAAAAAGTGTAGTCTTCTGTGAGCAAATTTTAAGCCGTCCTAGGGCAAGAGACAGACAAACAAGGAACTAATTCATGGCATATTCAATCGCATTTCATATCATCGGCATCTGTTTTTGGATGGCAGGACTATTGATCTTAACGAGAGTAATGGCCGTTTCTGAGTCTCCTTCACCTGCGCTTATTAAAACGGTAAAGCGTTTGTGGTTTGGATACGCATTGCCAGGCGCTGTACTCGTGGTCATAACAGGAATCAATCAGATCCTGTTCAGAGGTATGGCCTACTACTTTGGAGCTGGCCAAGGTTGGTTTCATGCTAAGATCACAGCAGTAATCATTCTGCTGGTAATGACTGGACTAATTTGGAAGGAAGTTGCTAAGTTTTCAGCAGGAGTTATGCCGAATAAAAAAATGTTAAGTGCATTCCATGGCGTTTCAGCACTTTTGCTGATCCTCTTGGTGATACTCACTGAAACACACATCGTGCAGCAAGTTGGCTAGGGTTGGCTTACTACTTTTAAGAAGAGTTTAATTAAGGACTGATACTATGAAAGAATATTTTGTTTGGGTAGCTAAGCTTATTACTTTTGTGCTGGTTGTTTTTTTGATTATTCCAATAGTTTTGATTGGCAGCCTTGCAGCAGTTGGTAGTGTCGTATCTGAGCAAATAGGCGATCCCAAAAAAGCAGTCGCTGTAATCGAGATGAATGGTGTGATTGAGGATTCTAAAGCGACATTAAATGAGCTGAATAAAAGTATTCGAAATAAACATGTTAAAGGGATTGTGCTCTCGATTAACTCGCCAGGCGGATCGGTAGGACCTTCTCAGGAGATCTATGAAGCGGTCAA
Organism: Gammaproteobacteria bacterium; assembly: GCA_041736975.1. Taxonomy (GTDB): domain Bacteria; phylum Pseudomonadota; class Gammaproteobacteria; order JAIEPX01; family JAIEPX01; genus JAIEPX01. The sequence goes on along the minus strand of JBGSSQ010000125.1, from coordinate 1,740 downwards.
GCGCTGGAAACAAGTAAAACCGATTGTTGCGGTGATGGGGAGTGTTGCTGCCTCAGGTGGGCTGTATGCGGCACTTGGTGCTTCAAAGGTTCTTGCGCAGCCAGGAACTATGACGGGCTCGATTGGCGTTATCATGCAGGTGCCGAATTTTACAAAAGTAGCAAACTGGGCTGGAGTTGACTTCGTGACTATTAAGAGTGGAAAGCTAAAAGATGTCGGCAATCAATTTCGCGAAATGACACCAGAGGAAAAAGAGTTCCTGCAGAAGACTGTTGCCGATGTGCACCAACAATTCATTACTGCCGTTGTAGATGGTCGTGGATTGAGCCGCGAAGCGGTAGATAAGTTTGCTGATGGTAGAGTGATACTTGGCTCACAAGCTAAAGAGTTGGGTATGATAGATGGTTTCGGTGATGTCTATGAAGGCGGGCGTTTGGTATTCGAGCTGCTCGGACAACCACTGAAGGCAGACGAGTGGCCCTCGCTCGTGTTTCAAGATGATACGTTTCATGAGCTACGTAAGGCTTTACAAAGTATCGGCTCTCTTCCTGCGCTGTTTACGAGCGAGAGAAGATTAATGTATCTAATGCAATAGCATCGCATAATAGCAGCGATAAATTAACTTTGTTTTTATATGAACCGTGTTATCATCAGGGCTTAAGTAGTTGCCCTATATGACATTGCTCAATCCAAATTCAAATCCTGACAAAAATGAGTCGTTGCGCTTGGGGTCTCTTTTTGAGCAGAGTATTCGTAATCATGATATGAGCTTGTTGGCAGAGTCCAGGAGTCAGTTGATTGCTAGCCCCGCTATTTTTCAGGGAGTCGTGCCGCGGCTACTTAATTGGGTTGCACAAGAAGAGCTTGCACTTGCAGCGCAAGCTTCTGAACTGTTGCTCAAGCGCGGACATTGGATTTCACCAGGTACATTTGATGATTTAGTTTTTCCTTGTTTTAAGGGACGTCTTTTACGTGGAGATGATGTTTCTTTAGGGGATTCTCTGGTTAAAGGGCTTGTGGTGAATGGGCCTCAACTTGAAACACAACTAGCAGCGCAAATTGCGCTTCTGGCAGAACGACAGTTTCGTACCGAGGAAGATCAGCCACTGTCACTGAACGCCGCACTCTCGTTGCTTGGCGAGGCTCTCCCTGAGCATTTGAATCAACTCACCTTATATTCAGTTAAGGAGGTAATCTCTGAATATAGGTCGTCCATGACCGTGATTGATGGCGCTGGAGAACTTTCTACAGCCGAACGGGGCTGGCTTTTTCGTGCAGCTATCACAGGCTTATTTGGCCTCAGAGGTCAGTTTTCATCATATGCACTCAAGCATTCAGAAGATCGGCAATTTGCTGGCCTTGTACTTGATGAGGCGCGTGAGTTTGTTCAAACAATGGCCGAAAGTATGATAAAAGATGAAATTCCTGATTCATCGGCTTTTTATCAACTCGCACTGACTACACAACTGATCGACTCAGAAAACCATATTCCTACAAGAGAAGCTTTTGAGGATATTATGCGAGTACTTGAAGAACCATTGCCATTCATGGCTGACCTGCTTCGCCGTCTTTCATGCCAAGAGAGCTTTTTAGACGAACTTCCCCTTGCGATAGAAACATTTAATTCAGCCGAAGCCGAACAGACACTGTATTTTTTAGTGTGTCTGTTGGATGCGACCATGCGAATTGAAGATAGGGCTAGCCTGCTTTCAGATAATACATACCGAACTCTTGAAGAAA
>JBGSSQ010000100.1:0-1923 GCA_041736975.1 Gammaproteobacteria bacterium | reverse complement strand
ACTTTAAAATCTCTATTTGTCAAAATTCGCCCTCTTTGTCCTTTGTGACCTCTCATTACTTTTCTTAGCTTGGGTTCTACCTCGCAAATGAGGAAAATAGGCTGAGTATCAACTCGGCGTGTTGTTTTTCGGCAAGTTGTCTTGAATACGCCCTTGCTTGCGAAACTTGGCGAAGTTTACAGATTCTTGTCCTGCCTCGTGAATCTCGATTGATGTTGTATTGTCATTATTAAAATTGTCATCACTGCTAGATCGATGAAAAAAGCGTGGTGAGTGTGCATGAGGTTGTTCTTTTGTTAGCATCGGTGACGACATTTTTTCAGCGTATAGTCGATAATAATCACTTAAGTCATTCAAACGTTCAAGCAACTCATGCTGCAGATCGACGAGTGGCATGCTGTTTTCTTCTGGCATGAGACTTTTTGTCATTATGTTTTCATAGGTCGTGCAAGGATAGTTTAATGTCTCTTGTATCCATGGGTGAAGCAATAAAGCTTGTTCAATTGCTGCTTCATAATGAGTGCTTTTTTGAACTAACAGCTGTAAACTTTTCAGTGCTGCTGTGTCCTTTGAAATGTTCTGTTGTTTAAACATGATATTAGTCGCAAAGTTAACCAGATAATTAAAGGTAATGAGATGAGTGCTATCAATTGCAGTTAAAAATTGACTCGTTGCAAGTGCAGATTGAGCTTGAGCAGCAAGTCTTTGCACAGGGATATTGTCCCCTGACGGATCAGCACGACTGGCAAGAATGAGTAGAAGCTGATATTTTTCTTTTTGTGAAAAATAAGGCTCAAGTTGTGCTACCAATAACAGATCCATTAACATTAAATTAGCGTGACTACTGGTTGGGCATGACAGCAAGTCAGTGATCGTATCCGCTAAGCAAACAGCGTCAGTTTGCACAACAGCCAATCTAAATTCACAGAGTGCCAGTATTAGTTGCTCACGTAATTGATTATGTAACCTATAGCTAAGAGCGCCGCAAATAGAGTGCAGCTTTCCCCTGGCATTTTCAGCAAGTTTCAAGGCATCTTCGGCAGCGGCGGAAGTATCTTCGTCGAGATCAGGGGACTGGTGCAATATTTGTTGGGCGATTTGGATTTGTAATTGACCAAGTGCTGCTATCTGATGCTCATCCCGCAAGTCATTGAGTAACTTTTGGGGAGCGGGCCACATACGTTTAAAGTAGTTTATTTTATTGTCCTGTGATAACGAACCGTCATTCGCTAGAAAAACTAAAGAAGCTGGAGATGCGTTGTTAGAAACCCTAGGTTCTACGTAACACATTGCACTTTCGTGCAAATATTTTAGTACTTCAGCCTCAGGTTGTTCGTCATTCATATCTATGAGAAAATGAAAATCATCATTTACCTGATAATTTTTTGACAGTGTGGGCTCAGTCTGAAACGCTTGGCGAAAAAGTTTGGCCGCAGCTATCGGGTTACATTGACCATCGGATTCGCCGTAGCCATTATGGTGCATCCTAGCGCGACCTACCATTGCGTTGCTATTACCAAGCTTAATGGCTACTTCATAGTGTTCAATTGCGGCAAGGTAATTGACTGGTCTGCCTTGTCCGTGATGATGCATAAAAGCTAGATTGTAGATTTCGTCGCTATAACCTAGTTTAATGGCTTTTTCATAGAGGTTATTTGCAGCAGAGTAATTGACTGGTCCGCCTTGTCCATTTTCGTGCATCACAGCGCGATTGAACATTGCGTCGCCGTCACCGAGGGTAATGGCTTGTTCAAAGAGTTCGATTGTGGCAAGGTAATTCACGGGCCCGCCTTGCCCATTATAGTGCATAGCAGCGCGATTATGCATTGCGCGGACAGAACCAAGTTTAATGGCTTGCTCATAGAGTTCAATTGCAGCAGCGTAATCGACTTGTCCGCCTTCGCCACATTCGTGCATCAAAGC